>DYNR01000220.1 GCA_020720945.1 Chthoniobacter flavus
CGGCTTGCGCTTCCTCCGGCTTTTTCGTCCGAAACGCAAAAAGCGCCTCACTGGAAGAGCTTGCTTCCTTTATCGCATCACCCGACCAAGAAAAATAACGATGAATCTTTTTGAAAAAAGAGCTCTGGAATGGAAAGTAGGCCATTGCCCTTCGGCGGCGGAACTCCCCGCAACTTGGATTGGGGCAAAAGTCCCCGGTGCCGTCCAGCTTGATTGGGCGCGTTCGGAAGGCAAGGAACCCTACTTTTTTTCGGACAATTGCAAGGAATACGCTTGGACGGAATCGGTTTTTTGGCGTTACCGTGCCATCCTTCCCGAGTTGGAATTTTCGGGCGACCGGGAGCTTTGGTGGGTTTGCGAAGGAGTCGATTACCGGTTCCAAGTCTTTCTCGAAGGCCGCCTCCTCCACGAGCAAGAAGGGATGTTTACCCCCGTTTCGTTGAATCTTTCGGCTTTCGGCGCACAGCCAGGGGACTCGCTGGATGTCGTTGTTTTCCCTCCGCCGATGGCACACGAAACGACCGACCGCGCACAGTCTGCGGAATCCTGCAAACCGGCGGTGAGCTACGGATGGGATTTTCACCCGCGCCTGATCCCGTCGGGAATTTGCGGCGATGCGTTTTTGGAGGTTCGCCCCTCGCGCCATATCCAAGGAATTTCCATTGATACCTCCCTTTCCGAAAAAAGGACGGAGGCAAAGCTGTCGTTTTCGGTTGATCTTGCGGGAAAAGGAAAAGCCACGCTCCAGTGGAGCCTCCTCGCCCCCGACCAAACGACTGTCTGCCTCCGCGAAAAATCGCTTTTGGGAAAACGAATTTCGTTCTCCACCAAAATCAAAAAGCCCCTCCTCTGGTGGCCTCACGACCAAGGAGCACCCAACCTCTACACCCTGTGCGTGGAAATGATCGACGACTCCGGTGCTGTCCTCCAGACCATCACCCGCCGCATCGGTTTCCGCTCCCTCCGCCTCGTGATGTGCCCAGACGGATGGGAGGACCCCGCCGGGCTTCCCGCCGGGCGCCGTCCGGTTCCCATCACCGTGGAAATCAACGGGCGACAGATTTTTGCGAAAGGTTCCAATTGGGTTGGCCCCCATATTTTTTCGGGAGAAACGGATACGGAATCCTACCGCGCCCTGCTTTCGGAAGCGAAAAATGCCAACATGAATTTCCTCCGTTGCTGGGGAGGTGCCGCGACAAACAAGGATGCTTTCTACGACCTTTGCGACGAGATGGGGATTCTCGTCTGGCAGGACTTCCCGCTCGGAGGCGGGTTCCATCATGGCTCTTCGGAAAACTACCTCGCAACCCTCGACCGCGAATCGCGCTCGATCCTCGCCCGCCTCCGCACCCACGCCTGCCTGGCAGTCTGGTGCGGCGGCAACGAACTTTTTTGCCCGTGGACGCGCATGAGCGAACACGATGATGCGTTGCGACTCCTCCAACGAAACTGCTACGACCTCGACCCATCGCGCCCGTTTTTGGCAACCACGCCGCTGGAGGGAATGCGGCACGGCAACTACCTTTTCCGCTCCCTGCAAGGCGAGGAGGTTTACCAGATTTTCAAAAAACAATCGGCGACCGCATATGTGGAGTTCGGTTGCCCGAGCGTTGCTTCCGTGGAAACATTAAAAACGATTCTCCCGGAAAAAGACCTCTGGCCGCCCCGCCCCGGAACGGCTTGGGAAACCCACCACGCCTTCGGTGCCTGGGACCAGGCCGCCGATAGCTGGCTCATGCTCGAAATCATCGAAAGCTACTTCGGAAAAACTCCCGACCTGCAAACCCTCGTCGCCCAAAGCCAATGGCTGGCTTCCGAGGGCTTCAAGTGCCTCTTTGAAGAAGCACGCCGCCAAAAACCCCATTGCTCGATGGCTCTCAACTGGTGCTTCAACGAACCTTGGCCAACCGCTGCCAACAACAGCCTCATCGAATGGCCCTGCCGCCCGAAACCCGCCCTACGCGGAGTCGCCGATGCCTGCCGTCCGACCCTCGCAAGCGCGCAAATCGAAAAATTTTCCTGGCAACCCGGCGAGGAGTTTTCTTGCAAAATCTACCTCCTCAACGACTCGCCCGACCCCATCCCCGCAGGAACCATCGAATGCTTCCTCTCGATCGGAGAAACTTCGCTTTGCGTGGGAACCGCCCCCTTCCCCAAACTCCCACCCAACACGAACTGGCAAGGACTAACGCTTTCCGCCCCCATCCCCCCATCGGACGCACCAACTTCCAACGCACCAAACGCACCAATGCCCCTCACCCTTTCCCTGCGCATCTCCGACCACCCAAACTGGAACTCTTCCTACCAACTCCTCCTCACCCACAGCACTACGATTCCATAAAATCCCTATTGACATCAAGACACTGAGTGATTTTACTCAACGCTTTGAGTAAATTGTATGAAACGAACAAAACTTTATCAGTTATTGGCTGGCCGTCTTTCGGAAAAACGACGGTTCCTCCAAGTATTGACCGGCCCTCGTCAAGTAGGAAAAACCACGCTTGTCCGGCAAGTGATGGAATCGCTGGAAATCCCGAGCCATTACGCATCGGCGGACGAACCCTCTTTGCGGGATCGCACTTGGCTGGAGCAGCAATGGGAAACCGCCCGGCTAAAAGCTTCCTCAAGTGGCGAGGCCGTCCTGGTGATTGATGAAATCCAAAAGGTATCGCAGTGGCCGGATATCGTCAAATTTTTGTGGGATTCCGATACGCATTCGGGAAAAAATCTGAAAGTCGTCCTTCTCGGCTCTGCCCCATTGCTGCTCCAGTCGGGTTTGACGGAAAGCTTGGCTGGCCGTTTTGAAACCATCGCAGTTCCCCATTGGTCTTTCCCCGAAATGCGGGAAGCCTTCGGCTATTCGCTAGAACAATATCTCTACTTCGGTTCCTATCCTGGTGCCGCAGAACTCTCCGGAGACCCGCAGCGCTGGCGACGCTACATCGCAGATTCTCTGGTGGAAACCACCATTTCCCGCGACATTCTCCTCCTGACCCGCGTGGATAAGCCCGCACTCCTGCGCCGCCTCTTCCACCTGAGTTGCGAGTATTCAGGGCAAATCTTATCCTATCAAAAAATGGTCGGACAATTGCAAGATGTAGGGAATACCGTCACTCTCGCCCACTACCTGCACCTCCTTTCGGGCGCAGGCATGGTCGCCGGTTTGCAAAAATATGCCGCTGCATCCGTCCGCCAGCGGGGTTCAAGCCCGAAACTCCAAGTCCTCAATACAGCTCTGATGACCCTGTGCGACCCCCGTTCTCTGGAAGAAACCCGCAACGACCACGACCGCTGGGGACGACTCGTAGAATCAGCAGTCGGTGCCCACTTGCTCAACTCTTGCGCTGGCTCGGATATCGAAGTCTTTTACTGGCGGGAACGGAACCTCGAAGTGGACTTTGTTCTCCGCCACGGCAACAAAACCGTTGCGATCGAAGTCAAAAGCTCTTCCCGCAAGGAATCGCTCCCCGGCATGGAAACCTTCGCGAAACAATTTCACCCTCACCGTCTCTTGCTGGTCGGAGGCCAAGGAATCCCCCTTGAGGAATTCCTCTCTTCCCCAGCGGAATATTGGCTCCAATAATTAAAATTTATGATTCTATCTCCAACATTAAAAAAACAATTCCTTCTCGCCTCCCTCTCCTGCGGCATCTTGGCGGCTTCCTCCTTTGCCGCCGATGACTCCGTCCGCTGCCGAATCGTGGATTTCGGTGCCGATGTGGGTAACGGGGTTTATCAGGGCAAACCATCCAAAAATTACCCCGAAGTCAAAAGCGCGCTGGGCGGGACTGCTTCGGGTTGGCTTTACGATCCCGCCAAACAAATGAACCCTCCAGGCCTCGAATACGACATCGAAGCCCCAAGCGCAATCTTCTACGGCGGGGTCATCGGTTTCCACACCAAGGGCGGCATGAGCGAAGGTCTGATCAACCCGAACCACGGGATGTATGACGACTTTAACATGATGAGTTGCCAGCAACCTCTGACGAAGGAAGAGGGCTTCAAAGTCCGCTGCTACGGGCTTTGGTATTGGCAAAAAGAGGATTTCCTCAACGGCGGAAGCAATCACAAAGTTTCGTTCGATGACAAGAGCCTCATCTCTCCCTACATCTGCCGCTATTGGGACGATGTGGACGGCGGTCGTTGGGTGGTTCGCGACGGTTCCCAATTTTATATCTCCGAAGCACAATTCGGAACCCCTGCCGATAAATGGCCGAAGCCCCCGGAGAAGGCCGCAATGCTGCACCCTACCAAAACCAAAT
>DYNR01000492.1 GCA_020720945.1 Chthoniobacter flavus
TAATCGTCGAAGACAGCGAACTCTTGCGCAAATCGGTGGCCGAGTATTTGCGGGAAGAAGGATTTGCGGTTGACTCGGCGGCGAACGGGGAGGATGGGCTTTTTAATGCCTTGCAATGGGAGTATGATGCTCTGGTGCTCGATGTGATGGTGCCCGCCCCCGACGGCTTCGAGATTTTGCGTCAACTGCGTGCCGCAGGAAATACCACTCCCGTTCTTTTTCTTACGGCCCGAAGCGCGCTGGACGACCGTTTGCGCGGGCTCGATAGTGGCGCGGATGATTACCTGGTGAAGCCTTTTGAAATGGCGGAGATGGTCGCACGGATTCGCGCTGCCATTCGACGCTCCCGTGGGGCTCCCGACCCGCTCCTGCAAGTCGGCGCACTATCGATCAACACCGCCTCCCGCGCGTGCTGCTCGAAGGGCTGCCCGTGGATCTCACGGACCGCGAATACGCCCTGCTCGAATTGCTGGCAACAAACTGCGGAAAATTTGTTTCCCGCGACAAAATCCAAGAGCGTCTCTTCGACGAAAATGAGGACTCGATGTCAAACATGATCGATGTTTATATCTACCGACTGCGCCAGAAATTCGGAAAATCCCGCATTCTCTCCCGCCGGAGAATGGGCTACCAACTCGTTGCATGAGAGGCTTTTTGGACAGCATTCATTGGCGGATTTTTCTCTATTACACCGCGCTTTTTGTGGTGGCGATGAAGCTTCTTGTGGTGGGTCATTTTTGGATGGAATGGAAAATGGTCCAGCGGTGGGAAGAAACGCGGATGCGGGAGAAGGCCGTCCAGCTTCTACCCTTTGTTTTTCCGCCGCCAGAAAATGTTGATCCCGAACCCCCCGCGGACTTTTCCCAGCGCTTCTTGCGTCGCGGAACGATCGAGAATGCCTCCTTCCACCGGCGTGTGGACGCACTCGTCGAGGAGGGGCTTTTTGTCATGGCGGTCAACTGGCAGGGGGAGGAACTCTACCGTTCGGCGAATGTTCCTGCGGGTTTTCGAACGGAGGGCGAGAGGGGAGAGGCGTTTGTTCCCAAAGGGGATGCGGGGTTCTTCTGCGTTGTCGTCCCGTCGATTGCGGGCGATGCGGTCGTGTTGGGACAGCCTGTTTCTCAGATCAAAAAGCAGATGGCTCAAAGCATTCCCCCGATGCTTCTTACGGCGATTTTTGTGACCGCGCTGTTTTCGTATTTCGGCTTCCGCCTGATCGGT
>DYNR01000221.1 GCA_020720945.1 Chthoniobacter flavus
CACATCCGATCCGATGAGAAGCGAAAACCCGATACTGATTGGCATTGCGCCTCTCATTCTGCAGTTTCTCTCTCTGCTCTGTTAAACGCTGGGGAGAGAAGAGAGTGCCATGGCGATTTCTTGTTCGGGATAAGCGTAGTTGACTAATTTGCCCGCAAAGTAATCCATGTAGGCCTGCATATCGAAGTGCCCGTGCCCGCTGAGGTTAAAGACGATATTTTTTGTTTCGCCGCTTTGTTTGCAGAGGTTGGCTTCGTGGATTGCGATCGCGACGGCGTGGCTGGACTCGGGGGCGGGGACGATGCACTCGGCATGCGCAAACTGGACGGCGCTCTGGAAAACCTCCAATTGATCCACGGAGGTGGCTTCGATCGCCCCGTGCTGGAGGACTTGGCTGACGAGCGGAGCCATGCCGTGGTATCGGAGCCCACCCGCATGGAACCCAGGGGGAACGAAACCGCTACCCAAGGTGTTCATTTTCACCAAAGGAGTGAGCTTCGAGACATCCCCGTAATCGTAGGCGTAAAGTCCTTTGGTGAGCGATGGGCAGGCTTTCGGTTCTACGGCAATGACGCGGGGGCCTCCGCCTCCGCGCAATTTTTCTTTGAGAAACGGGAAGACTAGCCCCGCGAAGTTTGAGCCGCCGCCCGTGCAGCCAATCAGAATGTCCGGAGCCGCACCCGCCAACTCGAGCTGCATTTTGGCTTCTAAGCCGATAATGGTCTGGTGCAGAAGGACATGGTTGAGAACGCTACCCAGACAATACGATGCTTCGGGGTCGTGCGCGGCGACTTCTACGGCTTCGGAAATTGCCATGCCGAGGGAGCCAGAAGAATCGGGGGATGTGGCTAAAATTTCGCGTCCGCAGGCGGTGGTTTCGCTCGGGCTTGCGATGACTTTTGCGCCAAAAGTTTCCATCAGAGCGCGGCGATAGGGCTTTTGCGAAAAGCTGACTTTCACCATGTAAACCAAACATTCGAGCCCGAATGCTTCGGCGGCCATGGACAGGGAGGAACCCCATTGACCGGCACCCGTTTCCGTCACAAGGCGTTTGATCCCAGAGATTTTATTGTAAAAGGCCTGCGGGAACGCGGAGTTGGTTTTGTGGGAACCGGCAGGGCTGACCCCTTCGTATTTGTAGTAAATTTTTGCGGGCGTATCGAGTGCCTTTTCGAGCCTGCGGGCGCGGTAGAGGGGGGAAGGTCTCCACTGGCGATAGATGTTCCGGATTTCGGTAGGAATTTCGATTTCCCGTTCCATCGACATTTCTTGTTCGATGATCGGAGCCGGAAAAATCGCGCCGAGGTCGGAAGGAGAAATGGGCTGTCCTGTGCCTGGATGGAGAGGGGCGGGAGGCGGCGAAGGCAAATCGGCGGCGATGTTATACCAGAACTTAGGCATCTGGTCTTCCGACAAAACATATTTGATCGTGTCTGGCATGGAGTGAAGATTTTTTATTTTTGAAAAGTGGAGTTGTTGGGGCAAGGAGCCGACGGCATGGAAAACGGTCCGGAGCGGCTAGCGAGAAAGCCGCAGGGGCGAACATCGAGTTCGCACCCGGCGGCTTTTAGGATTTCAAGGAAGGGCGGAGGTTATTTGACGGGAAGGGCGGGGAGGTGCCAAATTTCGTTGGCGTATTCCTTGATGGTGCGGTCGCTGGAAAACTTGCCCATGCGGGCGGTGTTCAGGATCGCCATTTTTGCCCATTTCGCTTTGTCGCGGAAGGTTTCGTCCACGCGTTGTTGCGCGTCGCTGTATGCCCGGAAATCCGCCAAGACCAAGAACGGGTCGCTGTAAACCAAGTTGTCGCGGAGCATCCGCAAGATGCCGGGCGTCTCGTTGGGAGTGAAGTAATTCGAGCCGACCCAATCGACGACGGCACGCAGTTCTTCGTCCGCGCGGTAGAGGCTTTCGGGATTGTATCCGCGGGCGCAGAGGTCGGTGACTTCTTCGACGGTCATTCCGAAAATGAAGATGTTTTCTTTTCCGACTTCTTCCTGGATTTCGACATTGGCGCCATCGAGCGTCCCGATCGTCAAAGCCCCGTTGAGAGAGAGCTTCATGTTTCCGGTTCCCGAAGCCTCTTTGCCGGCGGTCGAGATTTGTTCGGAGAGATCGGCGGCGGGGACGATGCGCTGCGCGAGAGAAACCCTGTAATTTGGCAAGAAAACAACTTTGAGTTTTCCGTTGATGCGGGGATCGGTGTTGATGGTTTGGGCGACCGAGTTGATGGCCTTGATGATGCACTTTGCCATGTCGTAGCCGGGAGCGGCTTTTGCGGCGAAGACGAAAACGCGCGGGACGATGTCCAAGCCCGGGTTTTGCAGGAGGCGGCGGTAGAGTGCCAAGATGTGCAACAGGTTCAAGTGCTGGCGTTTGTATTCGTGGAGGCGCTTGATTTGGACATCGAAAAGCGCGTTCGGGTCCACTTCCACCCCGCATTCGTCGCGGATGATTTTTGCCAGGTCAACCTTGTTGGCGTGCTTGATCGCCATGAATTCTTTTTGGAACTTCGCGTTGTCGGCAAATGCTTCCAAGCCGCGGAGTTTCGAGAGGTCTTTTTCCCAGCCGTGACCGATTTTTGAAGTGATCAAATCGCTGAGGCGAGGGTTGCAGGCCAGGAGCCAGCGGCGCGGGGTGATGCCGTTGGTTTTGTTGTTGAACTTGCCCGGATACATCTCGTCAAACTCGGGGAAGAGCGTGCTTTTTAGCAGTTGCGTGTGCAGGGCAGCGACCCCGTTGACCGACATACAGCCAACAACCGCCAAATGCGCCATGCGGACCATTTTGTGGTCGCCTTCTTCGATGAGCGAAAGCTTGCGGACTTTTTCCATGTCGCCCGGCCAGAGTTTTTGCACTTCGGCGAGAAACCTTTCGTTGATGCCGAAGATGATTTGCATGTGGCGGGGGAGAACTTTTTCGAAGAGACCCACGCTCCATTTTTCCAAAGCCTCGGGCAAGAGGGTGTGGTTGGTGTAGGCAAAAGTGCGGGTGACCAATGCCCATGCGTCGTCCCACTTCATTTTGTATTC
This sequence comes from Chthoniobacter flavus, assembly GCA_020720945.1. GTDB lineage: Bacteria > Verrucomicrobiota > Verrucomicrobiia > Chthoniobacterales > DYNR01 > DYNR01. The sequence goes on from DYNR01000221.1 coordinate 3,033, forward strand.
GTCCATGAAAATACGCATCAGTTCGACCACGGCAATCGTCGGATGCGTGTCGTTTAGCTGGACGGAAACTTTGTTTGGGAAATCGTTCCAATCGGTGTTGAGCTTGTGGAAGCGGCGGATGATGTCTTTGAGGGAGCAAGCGACAAAGAAGTATTGCTGGACGAGGCGCAGCTCTTTCCCGCTTTCGGTCGTGTCGTTCGGGTAGAGCACCTTGGAGACGGTTTCGCTGATGTTTTTTTCGCGGACCGCTTCTTCGTAACCGCCGCGGTTGAATGCCGCAAAATCAAATTCGTGCGAGGCGCGGGATTCCCAGAGGCGTAAGAAATTCACGGTCGTTGTCCCGTAACCGGCGATCGGAATATCGTAAGGGATGCCCACGATTTTTTTTGTATCGACCCATTTGGGAACCGAGTTGCCGAGGTCGTCGAAAAGGTTTTCCACATGGCCGTAGATCTGGACTTCCGTGGTGTATTCGGGGCGGACGATTTCCCACGGTGTGCCGTAGGTCATCCAGTCGTCGGGGAGTTCGACCTGGTAGCCGTTGCGGAACTCTTGTTTGAAAAGACCGTATTGGTAGTGGATGCCGTAACCGACGGCGGGGAGATCGAGAGTCGCGAGCGAATCGAGGAAACAAGCGGCGAGCCTGCCCAAGCCCCCGTTGCCGAGTCCCATGTCGTATTCTTCGTTGCGGAGTTCTTCGATGTCGAGCTTGAGTTCTTTGAGTGCTTGCTCGATTTCTTGGACGACCCCGGCACTATAAAAATTGTTCATGAACAACCGCCCCATCAAAAACTCCAAGGACAAATAATAGACCCTTTTTGCGTTGCTGTTGTGGTGGACGGTTTGGGTTTCGATCATCCGTTCGACGATCAGGCTTTGGACGGCTTTGGAGGTTGCGGTCCACCAGTCGCGCTTGGTGGCAGAACCAGCGTCCCGGGCCAGAGAAATCTTGAGTTGGTTGAGGATGCCTGCCTTCAGGCCGGCGGCGGATTTGTCCAATGTGGATTCGGTCATAACGAGGTGATTCTGCAAAAAAGCAGGCGGCATGACAAACCAATTTTCTCAATGCGGCACTCCCGATTTTCTTTTCGGGGAAAAAAAGAAAACCCGCTGCGCCCCGTCAGTTTCCCGCGCTTTTTTTCGGGGGGTATTTCCAGGAAAAAAACAGCAAGGCAAACCCGATGAACGGGAAAACAATATCCGT
>DYNR01000016.1 GCA_020720945.1 Chthoniobacter flavus
GTTGTCGAGGGCGTGGTTGTAATCGTCCAGCAAATCATAAGTCTGCCCCGCCGCCCCCCGTTGGCGGATGTAGTCGAGGTTGGTAAGGAGTTTTTCGATAGATTCACGACCTTGCTCTGATTGCGTCTTGATTAAAATGCCGATGGTTTCTTCCAGAATGTGGGGGCGAATATCCTTTGCGAGAGCTCCAGTCGTTTCCTGTGAGTAAGCCTGGGTCAGGTAGTAGTCCGAAAGCAATTTAGCTGTGCATTTCTGCAAATACCAATTGCATGTGGCAAAATGAGCGACAAAAGCCGAGTGCATGAACGAGATCAACTCCTCCCCATGCCGTTCACGGATGGCTACATAGGGCCTGATGTCTTCCCAAAGGCTCGACCAGAGGACGGGTGGCAGAGGGTCGCCTTCTTGCAAAGGATGGTGCGGGTGCTTTTTAAGTTGAGATATCAACTCTCCGTCTTTTTCCAAAACCGCTTTGATTTCTATCTCGCTCACGCCATGCTTGGGCACAAGCAGGAGAGAGAGAACCCGATTCACCAAGTGTGGAATATGGCGAGAGTAAAGTTCTTCGTGTAGATGATCTAGCATTGAGGGGATCGTGTCAGACAAGTCTGGTATTGCTTCGCCCGAGCGGAGGTCTCGCAATGTCCCAGCGATCAGAGTAAGATGGAGAGCACTCTTGTCTTTCAGGTTTGCTTCCAATGTTGTGTTCTGTTCATCGGATAGAATTTTGTTGGATTTTCTTAGATGCGCTTTAACAACTTCAAGCGGATTTGAAACAGGCAGGAGTTCGAGCTTATCGGTAAACCGTTCACTCGCTTCAATCACCGAAACAACGACGCATATATTTTCTGGCAATTTGCGCAACCAATCAAGTCTTGCCTCACCTGTCAATTGATTGAGTGCGTCAAGAACAAAGATGATGTGTTCCTGTTTCTTGTCGTCCAAGCATTTCAACAATGCTGCATCATATTCCCGTGGATCAAGAGGAAGATCGCCCCCCAACTCTTTAATGAGCGAAGCGAGCAAAGCCTGTTCACTCCCGCAATCTTCGTCCACGCCAATGAAGCGGTAAACCAGATTGATGTCCTTCTTGCCTTTGAGTTCCTTGACCAACCCCGCCATCAAGGCACTTTTCCCACTCCCGCTCTCACCGAAAACGACCTTGCAACCGTGTCCTTGGTTGCAAAAATCATTCAGCTCCTTGATTTGATCCTCTCTACCAACGAGTGTCGCAACGGATTTCTCGATAAAGGAATCGGATGCTTTTTGCATAGCTTCTGATCCGTTGTTTGAATGAACGCTGAAATCAAGTTTTTTGATGTGGGTCGTTGTCTTTTCCCAGTCCGTGAACAAAGCAATGGAGGAAGCATGATCTTTATTGTATGTTTCCACCGCATCCCGAAATGAGGCAATTCCCAAACCTTTGTCTCGCAATCCTTCTGGAGTATCATCATCCCAAGAATGGGATTCAGGCTTCAGAAAAGCAAACAGTTGCGATTTTTTGCCGTTATTTTTTTCCACATACCGCTTGGCAATCTCAAACTCTTGGTGGGTGGCGGAACCTGCGTAAAAAACTTTGCGGAAGTGATCTAAAGCAGATGCGTATTCGACCACGGCATTATCAAGTGCCTTTCGTAGGTCTGTGTCACTCGGGTTTTTATCGCGTTTCAAACGATAAACGCCTCCCTCACACTTGCCAAGAAGGGTTTCCGTGGTGTTTGTGTCCAACTCGTAACCGTCGTTTAGCGAAGGAGATATTTCTACAAACTTCTCAAAATCTTCCTTTGCGATCACGGCTGGCAAAGGACGCCATCCGTAACGGTGGCCAACCATCAAGAGAAAATCAGGGGGCGGTTCTGTCGTGCAGGCTCTTTCGACTTCGAGATGGCAAATCTCCATCGTCCGACCTTGTTTGACTGCATCTTCAGTCACCCCCCACCGCAAATCAATCGGCAGGAACCCGATATTTTTCTTTTCCAACTCTTTTTCGAGTTCGGGGAATATGGTGCAATTTAGCTCTCGGCGTTCTTCTTGAAAATCTTGAAATGTGGAGCTGACAAAGAGGCGTAGGTTCTGTTTCATATTTTAATTGATAGGTTTCACATCTTCTTTTTGGAAATAGTAGAGCCATTCGGAGTTTTCCGTCAAAGCCTCTCTTGCCAGTTCGCGGACGATTTTTTGTTTGCGTTCGTCATCGGAGGAATCCCAAAGCTCCGAGGCACGGGAGAAAAGTTGGTGCATACGCTTGTATTCTTCCGCATTGCGCTGGTGTCCGTGAATCACTGACCAGACTTTAACATAGGCGGCCAACGCCGGAGTCAACCCGATAAAAAAAAGCAACCAAGCATTATCCTCTATCGCACCGCATCCCCAGAGGATCACTAAAACCACTGTCAGAAGAACGCTTGCTATCACCAAGAGGTTGGCAAGCCAATAAAACTTCTTTGCTTTAGCTGCAAACTCCTCGCTTTTCTTGGAAAAATAGCTCTCCTGATCCTTGATCCAACGCATTTCTACAAATCCCCAATTACAGGCTGAAGGCTGTGACAACAACCCGAGATGGTGCTGGCGGAGCAGGCGTAATACCCAACCTAACTCTTGAGGTGCTTTGCCCGAGTAAAAATCCCCCACAAAGTCACGCAACCCCGAAGCGGAAAGGAAAATCTGCACCCGCAACCCTTCAGCCAAAGTGCGAAGTCCGTGCGCCCGCTTCTGGAGATTGCGTCCGTGGTCTAACCACCCCCGCGTGAAAGCAAAAAAACCCGTCGCCATCAGTAGCATGAGCAAGTAACCCCATGCGGGCACAGTTTCGGAAGCTCCGAGCCTGTCCAAAGGAAATCCAGTCAGCACGCAAAAACAGAGGAGCGCCAGCCCAGTCATCACGAAAATAGAATCACGATACCAGTCATTTGTATTCTGTGCCTGTATGGCCGCACCATCTGCACAGGAATAGGCTTCGATCATACCTTCAAGACCTGATGGAGACGCACCGTCTCCAAGGAGATACCGTTTTGATTCCTGAATTTGGGCATCCGCAACAGAACCCATCTGCTTCTGAAAAATCTGGGAAAGCCTGATCCAGTCATCAATGATTCGCCCACTGCCATCCGTTCCTTTAAGTTCCTGCCACACTAGATCGTCGGATTTTTGTGAGGCACTGGGATATTTGGATCGATTGACAGGTAGATGCCAGAGAATTTTTTTTGGGTGAAACTGGAGACAGGAGTCGTGGAACGGAAGGTTGCAATTGATTCCATCTCCCGTGAGGGCATATTTTTTTACGAAGCAAGTGCCACCCACGGCTTGCTCTTCCTTACCATCCCAAAGAAAAAGCATGATATCCGAGTAGTGATAAACGAATGCACCCACAGCGGCATATTGCTCGTTTCTTTCGGGGGTGTAGCTGCCTCCGTTAGCTTTGACAGAAATTTTTTTGCAACAGGTGAGAGGGTCTAACTCCACGACCTGCACCGCCTGTGATTTGATTCCTTCAAGCTTCGACCACTCCTCGTCGGAAAAATCCTCTCGATAGAGATCGGACGGCATGGGGAATGGGACGATCAACTCGAAGCCGCACTCCAGAGCTACCTCTGCCCCGATCTGGTCGGCTCCCGTAGCCAAAGGCGATAGAAAAATCCATCGCCCCACCGTGTCCGGATCAATGTCGGGTTTGCTTTCTCGGGATTTTTTCTTTTTGAGGTAGCCCTCCTTGATTTCGTCCAGTCGCTCTTTGAGCTTTGCTTTGATCTTGTCGGGATTCACGCAATCCCTGTGCCCAGAAATGCTGACAGTGATGGTTGATTTGCTGGTGATGTCTCGGGAAGTGTTATCGTGTGGGATCGGACGCATATCTTGCAACTGTTTGTGGTAAAAATCGGTTCGGATGGTGTCGGGAAGCGGGGGTAGTCACCGCATTCCGTCGAAACTTCCTTGTCCTCTACCCCAGGTGTCTTGGCCGAAGAGGGCGCGGGTGTAGGCGGGTTCTTTGCTGGATTGCAGGCTGGCGGAACTGATGCTTTTGCCCATCTGCCCGAGAAGCAGTTTGTAGTCCACTCCCGCCAACCCATCCCCTCCGTCCACTTGCTCTAACTCGGAGCGGTCCGCCATCGCAAGCTCTTCCGAGGCATCGCTCAATGGCATCGCCATGAAAAGCTGCACACGCCGGGCTTGGATTTTTTCAATGAGCGCGGGGATTTTGTCCCGATGCCGCCCAAAAGTGCCATTGCCCTCGAAAGATTCATCGGAAAACAGTGCAATCACCCGCTTGGTGTCGGAAAGCGGGGCGAAGGGAAAGTCCAATGCGCAATCGAGCGCCAAAAGCAGGTCTTCGTCGCCTTCGGGTTTCAAACTGGCAAGCGTGTCGGTCAATACGGACGGGTCTTCGGTGAAAAGCTCGGGCGCATCGTTTGCACTCTTCTCGTAAAGGGCATCCAGAACTTCTACCCCATTCAAACCTTTATTCGAAAAAAGCCATCCGCTGTCCGTTTTGCCCACGGAGTTGGCAACCAAACCGTAGCGCACTTTGCTCACATGGCCTTGCATGGGTTTTGCGAGATCGGAGAGGTGTTTGCGGATGCCATCGAAGCAGGGAGCCATGCTTGCGCTGGTATCTAGGACAATAATGAGATCGACATTGGGTGCTGGCATAATTTTACGAAGTTAGGTGGTTATTTGACGGTTAGTTTGGTGGTTGGAAATCCTTTGAAAAAGGGTTGACTACTCGAAGGCCTTCGATTAGGAGTCCGTCGTGGAGGTCTTCGGTGAACAAAATCTGGCATTTCTGAAGCAGGGCGGAAGCGACAATCAGGCTGTCCCACCACGAGAGCTGCCAGCGATCTTCAATAGCCCATGCCTGCTCGAAAAGTTCGGCAGAAGGCGATGGCGGATTCCAAGCCATCAAATCGGCTATTTCTTGTCTGGCAATGTTGGTCGGCAATCCAGGCTTCAGCTTGCGGGTGGCGACCGAGTAGAACTCCTGCAGGACTTGATAGCTCAATCGTCCCAGCCCGCGTATCCAAAGAAGCTCCATGAGTTGGTGCGCACGCTTTTGCTTTTCCGGCTCTTTTGAGTCGTGCAGATAAACCAGGAGGTTGCTATCGATGAAATACATTGCGGTCGTAGAGGGATTCACGGCTAGGCAGGAGCCCGCCCTCAGTGCGGATCCCCCCTCGTTGTCGGCTAAAAAATCGTTTCATGGCAGCCTCGTAATCATCCTCTTCGGCAACCTTGGCAGATGCGAGCTGGCAAAGGTATTGGGACATGCTGGTATCCGCCTTCGCCGCCAGCACACGCACCTTTTTAGCCAAATCTTCGGGCATGGAGATTGTAATATTCTTCATATCACAAAAATACGAAAACACGAATATCGTGTCAAACTCTTTTGCATTGCGCTGGCTCTTTTACTTGAATGCGGGAAGGGTGCGGAAATGGATGCGAGGGAATTTCCCATGTAAAAAACTACTTGATTTCTAAAACTGGATAAAACAATTCTCGCTCTTCTGGTGGGACGGGGATTTCTAGCGGCTCAGGAAGCCCGTTTTCCCGGTGCCGAGCGACTAGCCATTTGGAGCGATAGTGGGCGGCATCGGCGGGTCCACCCATGACGGGAAACCCGAAGCCGGTGAGGGTCGCAGCTGGGTGTTGCAGATAGGTCGGGTGGGCAATCCAGCCCTCGTCGTAATGCTCGTGGCCGGTAATCATCCGCCGCACGGGCATTGAATCTGGGAACAGGTTGCAAAAGGACGAAAAATCCTCAAACCCGTAAGAGCAGCCTTTGCGCTCGCGATTGGGCAGTTTGCGCTTGTAGCGGGTGAGCCTCGTCCATGTGAAGTCCTGCAAAAACTCGGGACGAGAGATCCACGCAAACAACTCTTCCGGCGGAGAGTTTGGCGGGATTTTTGCTTGGAGATCGGCATGGGGAAACCCCCCGTGCGTCGCAAGCAAGCCATCGGGAAAAAGGATCGCCCGAGGGAGAAGTCCTGTGATCCGGAGAAAACAACGCCCGATTTCTTGGCGGCGCAGTCGTTCTGCTTCCGATCCGCCGTTGAGAAAATCGAGGAACTCGGCGGGTTCCACGCTCGATGTGAAAATGCCGGCATCTTCCTGAAAACAAGTGTCGTGATTGCCCGCGATCCAGAGGAATCGTCCAGGAAATTCTGCGGCACGGCGCAAGAGGAGGAGAAAGCACTCGGCGGAATCGGGTCCGCGGTCGGGAATATCTCCGAGCAGGACAATGCGAAAATCGGGTTCGCTCTCGGCGATGAAGGCAAGCTGATGGTGCAGGGCGAGGAAATCCCCGTGGATGTCGCCAAGGAAAAACCAGCGGGAAGCTTTGCCGACCTCTTCGGGCAAAAGGCGGCACACTTGCGGGAACTCGCGGGAATAAAGAAACGGGGAGGTCGTTGGCAGAGAAAATTCGCCGGATGCGATGCTTGCCCGGATGTCTTCGCGTTCTTGCCAAGCATTCATCGGGACACCTCGATTTTTAGCGGAAATTTTGAGATTTTTTTCTCTGGGTTGCCGACGGCAACGACCATGCCGCTGGCCAGTGGGGTCGGCGAGAGCAGCGGTGCGCCCTCCAAGAGCGTGGCGTTGGTGGCACAGCTCTCGTGGGAGATCATCCATTTCCCCGCATTTTTGAATACTCGAAATTGCGGGTTGCTGAGGAACTTCGCGTCTTCATGCACTTTGATAAAATGGTTTTTGCCGAGCTTGCTATCCACGCCGACTCTCAAAACCGGTGTCCCTTCGTAAGAAAAAGAAATGTCCGCTTCCGTCTCTGGTTGGGGAAGGTCAGCAGGAGCTGGTGGGGGAGGAGTCAGTGGCGTTCTCCACGGAGTCCACGCAAAAGTTTTGCCGAGGAGGGCTTGAGAAACTTGTTTTGCCGTAGGCCGCTTGGCGGGATCGGGGCAAAGGGCCGAATCGAGGACTCCTTGGAGAAAGGCAACATCATCCACCTTGGGAATCGGACGGGTGATTTGGAAAGGCTTCGCACGCCCCGCAAGCGTGGCAGCATCGATCTGGTCGGCACTGCACTCGGCAAAAGGATGCCAACCACAAAGCAGTTGTGCCAGCATGATGCCGCAGGTGAAAACATCGGAAGCGGCGGACGGAGTCTGTGCGCGGATATGCTCGGGAGAACGATACCCGTCGGTGCCAACAAAACCCATGTGTCCCAGCCAAGGAGCCGGTTTATCAGCAAGGATAGCAAAATCGAGGTCGATGATGCGTAAACGGTAACCGATGCCAATCGTCGGATCGGGAATGAGATAAATGTTTTCCGGTTTGAGGTCGGTGTGGACGATACCGATTTGATGCAAGGCATCCATCGCACTCATCAGGATTTTTGCAAAGGTGACGAGTTGGGGCCATTCGTAAGTGTCGCACTCCTTGACAACTTGCAAGAGATCCATGCCGCCCTCAACAAACTCGAAAGCTTGGAAAAAATCCTTTTCCTCAAAAAATTCAATCATCTCGTAGCAACGCGTCCGGGCGGCATCGTCGCCTTGAATGCGGTTCTTGATCTCAGTCGCGTAGGACTTGTAGCCATCGAACCACTCAATGGCAGGTGCCGGAGATTTATATTGTTTAAAAAAGATTTTACGCCCCTTCTTTTCCGCTTCGTAGGCAAAGGCGTAAGCGCCGTTACTGAGGAGGTTCTTGAGGGTGTAGCCCTTGATGACCTTGCCGGGTTTGTGTTTGACTGGCATGGGAGAGGAATGTCAAAGTGCTGGGGTTTCGGAGGATTTGGAAACGCTCTTGGCCAATGCCGCAAGGGTGCGTTTGAAATTTTCCTTATCGCGGGTGAACTCCTCCATGAGCTTGGTTCCCTCGCTGAGCGAGCCGATAAACTCGACTTCCGAGCGGTCGAGGCTGGCGAGGTCGTGGTAACAATCGTGTTCCGGGCAGAAAACCGAGAGGATGATTTTGTTGCCGTGGACGGCGTTCTTGACATCGTCGAAAGTGCCACCTTTGCACCCTTCGGCAGACATCGTCGTGTGGTAAGTGGCATCGGTAAAAATAACCACCACGCGCTGTGCGGTGCCGCGTGCCCGCCACATATCGGACGGATCGATTTCTTGCAAGCTGGCGGCAGGCATCGTGGCGAGTTTATGGATCGCATCCAGCAAGGATTCTGGCTCATCGCCCCCTCCTTTGGCCTGCATCTTGCCGAGGTTCGCTTTGACTTCCTCGACGCTACGCGAGAAAGGGAACTCCTCCCACCAAGTCGCTAGATCGTCTGCGGCATCGCGGTAACCCGCCACTTTGATGCGCCAATCTTTTACAGGGCAGTCGTTGTTTGGATCCGTGCCGGAGAGGGTGTTGATGAAGCTAGCGAGATTCTCTCTGAGCCCGTCGATGCAGGGCTTCATGCTACCGCTGATGTCGAGAAGAAACACGATGTCCGCCACGCCCTTGACTTTTGGTTGCAATTGATTTTCCATGACGGGGTTGCATTGTGCGGAAAAAGACGGCAAATACAAGATAAAATATGAGCGAAGAGTACGAATACAATGATCCAAGGATGGGATGTTTAGGAGTAGTTCTATTGGTGATCGTAGGGAATGTGGTCGCCTTCCTGATCAAAAATTTCTTTCTGATTTGCTCATCGATTCTTTATATCCCACTCTATTTGTGGGGTTTACTGCTTGCCGCCACTACATCGGGAGCAATGGGAAGCTGGAGGTACTTTAGCATGAATGCCACCTCGGCTACCTATGCCAGCATTTTGTTTTGGGTGGCATTGATTTTTTTTATCGCGTGGCCGAGGGCTTATTCGGTTGCCGTAGGATACTTGGCGGGGGCAATCGGATTTGCGATTTTTTCCTCTCTCGTAACAGTGTTGTATAGCCTTTCGGGGGAAACCGTCACCTCCTTTTCTTTGATGTGGTTTGTTCTATGGGCGGGCATTCTTTTGCTGGTTTTTGCCGGATTCCTTGCGACGCTGCTTGCTGGACTGGCAGGATGGATATTGGCAGCCCAGCAGACCTTGCGCCTGCTCGAACCTCTTTCCAAAAAAGCTCCGTTGTTTGTCAGACCTTGGTGGATTCCGATTTTGCTACTTCCGTGGCTTATGCTGTTTGGTAGCGAAATCCATACCGGCATCCACGAAACACTCCCCCATCCCATCGTCAATTTTATCGCGTTCTGCATCTTCTGGCTGTGTTTTGCGTTGAGCTTTAATTACACCGACGAGTCTGTGAATTTTAACCGCATTTACTCCCGCATTGATGGTCATTGGGCAGCCCAAGAGCGCACCTTCCTTGCGTGGATTCCGTTCGTGCGCAAGGATGGAAAAGATAGCATCCTTTTTTTGGTTTCCGTGATTTTTCTATCGCTCTATTGGGTCATGGCGAGCTTGTTGCCGCAACCAGATTGGGGGCAACTCAAGCGGCTAGCTTTATACTTGGTGGACTTAGTGCCAGCGATTTACGGCGGGCAGGGAGAGAAATTGAATCTGCTCGCCATTGATGCAGAAGGAATGCTACCAACAAAGACGGAGTGGTTCGCACTTGCACCGTGGATTGCTGGTGCCATCGGAGTGTTGCTCGCCCCCGTCCGCTTCCTGCGCTTTGCCGCACTGGGCGCAGCCGCACTTCTCGCCTTCGCTGTGTTCCGCTGGTGGATGCCCATGTTTCTCGAAGTTCGCACTCTGGGGATGTGGATTTCGCTTGCAGCAATGCCACTTCTCGGAGTTTTAGGGTTTTTAGCGATAAAAGAGGTTGTTCTCTTGGCGGATGCGCTGGATCGAATCCTCTTCCGACTACCCCGCCATTTCTTCACCCGCATCTTTTCTCTCGTGATTTTTTTCCTTGCGCTTTCTGCGTTAGAACCAGACGCCACAGTCCCCCCTCCCCAGCAGATCGAAGCTGTGACCGGCACCCTCTTGCTTTGTTTCGTGGTAGGGCTTTCCGTCATGGCATTTGCTCCAAAAACAGCCGAGCTCCGCAGCTCTCCTCTTACGATTTACCTTTTGCGGTTAATGCTTAAATTTTTTCACTGGTTTTGGGAGCCGTTTGGTTCTTTCTTAAAAAAGAGAAAAGAAAATCGATTCAGAAAAGAAAGAGAAATAGAAAGGAAATGCGAAGAGACCCGCTTGCAAAAAGAGAGGGAAGAGAAATTGCGCGAAGAAGCCCGCTTGCAAAAGGAACGAGAAGAAGAACAAAAACGCAAGGCGGAAGAAAAAGAAAGGAAGTTCCAAGAGCTTTTGGCCACAGGAAAAATCCGGGAACGCTGTTCGGAACCTCTGGCCATTGTCTATTCATGCTCCAACTGCGGAAATCGCAACGACGGCGAAAAGTGGGCAGAAGAAAACGCTTGCCCAGATTGCGGCGGAGAGGAAAAACGCATACTCTCCTCGCAATGCAAATCGTGCCACCAAAACTGCGAACCAACCGAGAGCGACCGCAAGTGCCACAGCATCAAGATTTACCAAGCAAAAGAAAAACTCATTGATTTCAAGAACACGAAGTAACCCAAGCTCCGGCCAGTGTTCAGTCGATCATGAAATGCCTCATAAAACTTGTCTTTTGATCCATTGCCGCGTTGTCAGCCCGAAGATATTATCGCTCGATAGCACCTCGGGGTTCCGCCTTGCCCTGAACCAAATATCGTCTCCAGCAACCAGTTGCTTCCAACAAGAAAAAAAGCACTCCCCCCTTTCAGTGTCCATTCAGTGTCATTCAGCGGTTTCTTCTGATAGCAGCTTCATAAGCAACCGCTTAAAAACGCTAAATCTACGCTTAAAAGAAGGAAAAATAATCGCCCTCCTTTGGGGGGAAGTTAGTCGGGAGAAGTGACTGATAAACAGAATGTTACATCGCTAAAACCTGCGTTTGATTGTGGGGTTGATTGTGGGGTTACGACCAGGCTAAGATTTCCGTCCAGCGGAGCCCTTTTGCAAAATCCAAAGTCCATAGTTGTTTTTTATAGCGGTGATAATCCATTTTGGTTGCGCGAAAAGTGGGCTTTTTTCCTCCAAACCATTTTGCGCAGTCTTGGGTCTTGCGAGAATTTGGAGGTTGAAGCTCCCATTGAAGGCGGGTAAAGTGTCCCTCATTATGAGCGTTCTTGCGGTGTCGCCCGATACGGGCAGTTTGTTGTTGCGTTTCGGGACGGGCGTTTTGCTGGTTCTTCACGGGTGGCCGATGCTGGTTTCTGGCCCGGGCCGCTGGGATGAAACCGGCTCGGCTTTCACGGCTGTAATGGGATTCCAGCTCTTCCCTCTGGCTTGGGGACTTTTTGTTTCGCTGGCACAAACGCTCGGTGGCGCACTGCTCGTCGTAGGCTTTTTCACGCGCACCGCCGCCGCGCTGGCTTCCTTCGTCCTGCTGGTTTTTTCGGTGGCAGCCTACCACCAATCGGGTGCCAATTTTTTCAAATGGGCGCAACACGCAGAACCCGCCCTGTTCTTCGCCTGCCTGGCAATCTTTTTTATCGGGAACGGCCGTTACGGGTTCAGAAATTAACCGGCTGCCCACCGCAAGAAAAAAAACCTTTTTCCGGTCAAAAGGAAGGTCGGTGCTTGTCAAGAGAGTTTTTCGTGTCATAGTTTCGAGAGCTTACAACCGCTTGCTATGTCCGCTCAGAACAAAGTTTTTTCATCGACCCAGGCCGACACCATGCTCGGCAAGTGTGCGTTGATCGTCGATGACGACCCGCATTTTCTCCTGTTCCTGCGGACGCTTTTGACGCGTCACGGCTTCCAGTGCCTCCAGGCATCGAACGGGTTCGAAGGGCTCGCCGTCCTAGAAACCGAATCCGTCCACCTCATTCTCAGCGACATCAATATGCCGGAAATGGACGGCTACGAATTCCTCAGCGCGGTGCGCCTGCAACCCCGCCTGGAACTCCTGCCTTTCATTCTGTTGACCGGAAAACCCGCCTACACCGGCGTGCAGTCCGGCCTGAGCCGCGGGGCGGACGGCTACCTCCCTAAGCCTTTCGACGAAAAGACTTTAATGGATGCCATCGCGAATTGCTTCCGCCGGGTAGAGCGCCTCGAAGCCCGGGCCGACAGCAAACTCAACGAGCTCCGCACGAATTTGCTGACGATGCTGCCGCACGAGTTGCGCACCCCGCTCAACGGGATTTTGGGTGTCGCAGACTTGCTGGAAATGGGCCTCCCCAGCGAAACGGAACTCGAAGATTACGCAAAAATTTTACGCGAATCCGGCGAGAGGATGTTGCGCCTAGCAACCAATTTTTTGCTTTGCGCCGAACTGCAACTCCACAAAGACGACCCCGAACAAACGACCCTCCTCTTCCAGAGCGAACACGATTGCAGCTCCATGGAAGTTTCGCAGGTTTTGGAAAAACGGGCATCTTCGTGGGACAGGGGAGAAGACTTCCTTTACAGCATCCAGCCAGGTCGCCTCGCCATCCCGCAACAAGCCCTGACCAAAGTGCTCGACGAGCTTTTAGACAACGCTTTCAAGTTTTCCGCCAAAGGCGATGCCGTCGAACTGACCGGCGAAATCGACGGTGCTCTTTACTGCTGGAAAATCAAAGACCAAGGCAAGACGGGAGCTACGATCGAACACCTCGAAGAACGGGATCTTTTCGTGCAATTCAACCGGAAAGTCCAAGAGCAGCAAGGCGCGGGGCTCGGCATCTACTTGGCGGAACGACTGGTGAAAATCCACGGCGGCAACATCCGCTTTTCCACCACCGGCGGCGGCGGCATCACCGTGCTGATATTTCTGCCGCTTTTGGCAACCTGACTTCCAAAACTATGAATACCCCAGATTTGCCGCAGGCCGAATATTGGTTTTACCGCGTCGCCTCGGAGCTGACAATCGCCCTGCTCCACCAAGTCAACAACGAGCTTACCGGCGTGATTTTTACGACCGAAGACATCGAACAAGAAGTCTCGGAATCCATCGACCCGAAAGAAAAATTTTCCGTCCTGCACGGCTCGGTGCAAAAGGTGATCCAGCTCATCCAAGAAACCGTCAATGTGAATGTCACCCAGCAGGAAATGCTGCCGAACCCCCAGTTCCTCCCGGATCTGATCCGGGCAGAAATCCCGATTTTGCGCTTGCTCATCCCGAAATCCGTCGGGATTACTTTTTCCGAAGCCTCTGGTATCCAACAAGATGTGCTGATTCCTGAAAACGAGTTGCGCATCCTCCTCGCCGCCGTAGGGCTCATCCTGCGCCCCGCTCCCTCCCGCTCCCGCAACTGCGAGTTCTCCCTCAAAATCGAAACCGAACCCTCCAGTTCCACCGACGGCCTAGTCGCCCTCCGCTTCACCCCCGATTACCTCTGCCGCGATTCCGCCGCCCCCACTGCGGAAGAAGAAATCTGCAAGCACCCCGACCTCTCGGCACTGGAGCACCGGCTCAAACGCATGGGAGGAACCCTCGATTTCCCTGTTCCCCACAACAGGCCCGACCAGCTCGCGCTGCGGATGTTCTTGCCCGTCGCAACGGGCTGAACCCCACCCGCTTAGAGGAAATCCCATGCCGCAAAAATCCTGCGTTTTAGTCGTGGACGATGACCCTGTCATCCTCAACATCGTCAACGAGCTGGTCCAGCGGGCGGGCTTCGATGCCGTCCTTTCCGAAACTTCCCAGGCCGCCATGGAAGAAGTCTTCCAGAAAAAATTTGCGGCGGTTTTGACCGATTACCGTTTGCCCGATTCTTCGGGGCTCGCCCTGCTAAAACGCATATCTCTCTGCCAGCCAGACGCTTCCAGAATCGTCATGACCGGGATGCCCTCCATCGATGTCGTCCTTCAAGCCGTCAACGAAGGCGAGATTTTCCGCTTCGTCACCAAGCCTTGGGTCAGCGCGGAAATGACGGCGACCATCCGCAGTGCCGTCCACCGCTTCGAACTGCTGGAATCGAACCGGAAACTGCGCTCGGAAACCGAAGAGCTAAACCGCCAACTCGCCGATTCCAACCGCCTCCTCGACGCAAAAATCAGCGAGTTGGAACACCAAAAAAACCTTCTCGCAGAATCTCGCAAAGCCCTCCAAAACAGCTTCCACCGCTCCCTAGAACTCTGCCACCGCATCCTCAACACTTTCAATCCCCTGCTGGCCGCACAAGCAAAACTCACCACGGAACTTTGCTCCGCCATGCTGGAAACCGCAGAGTTTTCCCCCGAAGAAAAATACGCCCTCCGCCTGGCCGCCCCGCTCTACGACCTCGGGCTGACCGGTGTCTCCGTGCTAAACCTCGCCTTGCTGCAAAGAGAGGAAACCCAGGTGGACGAAGAATCCAAACAAACTCTCCGCAACCACACGATTTACGGGCAAACCCTCGCGACTTTCATCGCGCCGGACAAACTCCTAGGCGACACGATCCGCTCCCACCACGAACGCATCGACGGAAACGGTTACCCCGATGCGCTAGCCGGCGAAAACATTCCTTGGACGGCCCGCTGCCTGGCCGTCGCCGTCGCCTATGTCACGATGGTCAGCACCGGCGACACGCACGAAGATGCCGTCGCCCACCTGCTCTCCGGAGCAAAAACCGCATTCGACCCGAACGCCCTGCGCCTCTTCCTCTCCTGCGTCCGCTCCGCATCCAAACCGGAAAACCTGCGCGAAGTCCGCTTCGAGGACTTGCGCCCCGGAATGCTTCTGGCAAACGATTTCACAACTCCTTCAGGATTAGTGCTTTTCCCGAGGGGACAACACTTGGACGAAGATGCCATCGCCCGCTTGCACAAGCACATCCCGATCCACCCGAAAGGGACTTTACTCACGGTCGTCGGCTGATTTTTTTGACACGAAATGGAACCTGGTTTTTCTGAAAAAGAGGAAACGCTTTTGCGGGGAGTTCCCGCCCGCAGTTGGACGGAGCTAGACACAGGGGCACTGCTGCACAACTTCCGTTCGATTTCCGGGTTGACCCCGCAAGCGGAAATTCTTCCGATCATCAAGGCAAACGCCTACGGGCACGGCGTGCTGGCCGTCGCCGAAGCCCTGCAAAATAAAGCCCGCGCTTTCGGTGTCGCAAACTTGCGGGAAGCTTGGGAATTGCGGCAAGCGGGCTTCCGTCAAGACCTCGTTGTGCTCGGCACCTGCTTGCCGGGCGAGCGCTCCGCCGCCCTCTCCCTCGGATGCACCGTGACCGTTTCTTCGGCGGAAGAACTGCAAGGCTACGCCGCATTGGCACGGGAAAAAAACGCCGCCCCCGCCCGCGTCCATTTCAAAATCGACACGGGAATGGGCAGGCTCGGGGAATGGAAGGAAGAGGGTGTCCGCTCCCTTCTCGCCACAAAAAAAATAACGGGCTGCAAACTTTGCATGATCTCTTCGCATCTTTCTGCCGCCGATGAAGACGAAGATTTTACGCTGGCCCAATTGCGCTGGTTTGCGTCTGCCGCAGAAAATTTGCGGGCGGAATTTCCCGCTGCCCGCTTCCACATTTTGAACAGTGCGGGAATTTTGCGGCACCCCGAATTTGCCCTCGATCTGGTGCGCCCAGGCCTGATGCTCTACGGCGTTCCCCCCGTCCCTGTCGCCCCAGGGATTTTGCGCCCCGCCATGCGCTGGATGGCGCGGGTCGCCCTGCTCAGAAAAGTTGCGGCAGGCAGGCGCGTCAGCTACGGAGGCGAGTTTGTAACAAACAGGAACTCGGTTCTCGCCATCCTTTCCGTCGGTTATGCCGACGGTTTTTTCCGCCAAATCCGTAGCGGGACCGCCAGAGTTTTGATCGGAGGCAAAAGCTGTCCTGTGGTCGGACGAGTCACGATGGATCAAATCGTTGCGGATGTGACAGATGCGGTGCTTTTGGACGGCCAAAACATCGCCGAAGGGGATGCCGTCACTTTGATGGGACGGGACGGCGAAAAGGAAATTACCGCCGGAGAAATCGCGGCTTGGGCAGGGACGATTCCCTGGCATGTTTTCACCGCCATCGGCCCCCGCGTGCAACACCTCCCGCTAATCACCGCAAACGAAAAATGACCCCTGCAAATAAAAAATCCCAACGAATACCCACTGGGTCTTTTGCGTGTTTTTTCCAAGCCTTTGCAGCCCAATTGATTACAGAGATTCACAGCAGTTATCTCACTGATTCAGGTATAACCATTTGTGAACCAACCGATT
>DYNR01000222.1 GCA_020720945.1 Chthoniobacter flavus
CATCCCTTTTTCTCTTACCACTTTTCTCTCTTTCTCTTCTTCTGCATTTCCCCTTGTCCCTTCCCCCGCCTCCCGCGCCATTTTTCTTGCGCAAAACGGCAGCAGGCAGCAAACTCACAGCACAATGCCAGCTCCGAACTCCGAAATCCATGCAGATCTCCTAAAAGCATGCCTCCATTTGGCGGAAAATTTTGCTGAAAACCACCACCCCAACCCTTCCTTATCCCCGTCCGCGCTAGCAGCTTTTCTCAACCACCCCCAAGAAGAAATCGCCAAAGCCTTCGCGGCCTTGCAAAAAGAAGACCTCATCTCGGAATCGGGATCCTTGACCGATGCCGGACGCCGTCGCGCCCTCTCTTTGGCGCGTTCCCACCGACTCATCGAAGCCTACCTCCTCGAACAAGAGGGCGTGCCTCTCACGGAAATCCACAACAAAGCCGAACGCCTAGAGCACGACCTGACCCCGACGCAAATCGAAAAAATCGCAGACTCCCTCAACCACCCTCGCTTCGACCCCCACGGCGACCCCATCCCAACCCGCAACGGCTGGCTCCCAAAAATCAAACGGACCCCTCTCCAAAAATGGCACGCCGGACGCGAAGGGCGCATCGCGCACATCGAGGACGAACCCGTGCAAGATTGTATCTCCTTGCTAGAGAAGGGGATCGCCCGCGGCGCACGAATCCGCATCCTGAGCGAAGACTCCCTCTGGCACCACGGCATCACCCTTTCCCTCCCCCGTCACCTCTGGCCGATGATCAGCGTAGAACCGCTCTCGGACGATGATGAACCTTCCGAAAATTGCAAAACTCTCGAGGAATTCCAACACGGCGAAACGGCAAAAATTATTGAGCTAGACCCCCGTTGCACAGGCCCTGCACGCCACCGCCTCCTCGACCTCGGCATCGTCCCGGGAACTCTCGTGACCCCGGATTTTGCGGCATCTTTCGGAGGCCCCGTCGCCTACCGGATCCGCGGCACTTGCGTCGCCTTACGCAAGGAACAAACAACGGGCATCCTGGCAAAAAAAGTCACCCCCTCCGCCCCATGAGCAACTGCGCCAATTCTTGCCAAAGCTGCTCCGCCTCCCATGATGAAAAATGGAAGCAACAGGGCTTCCGCATCGCTGCCTTCGATGCCGTCATCGCCTTGGCAGGAAACCCAAACACGGGGAAAAGCACGGTTTTTAACCGCCTGACCGGACTGCGCCAACACACCGGCAACTGGCCGGGAAAAACCATCGCAAGGGCGGACGGGGCTTTCGAGTTTCGCTCTACCCGCTACCGCCTCGTCGATCTCCCCGGCACTTACTCCCTGCTGTCCGCCTCCCCAGACGAAGAAGTCGCCCGCGATTTTATCCTCTTCGGCCGCCCCGATGTCACCGTCATCGTCGCTGATGCCACCGCTTTGGAAAGGAACCTCAACCTAGCTCTCCAAATCCTCCAAATCACAGATAAAGCCGTTTTGGCATTGAACCTGATGGACGAAGCCCTTGCGCACGGCATCCGAGTGGACGACCGCGGGCTTTCCCGCGACCTCGGCATCCCCGTCGTCCCCATGTCTGCCCGCAAAAACGATGGGGTCGCCACCCTCGTCGCCACCATCGATGCCGTCCGCACAGAAACAATCGCCTGCTCCCCGATAAAGTTCCACTTTCCCGTCGCCGGGCTGGAAAAAGCCGTCGCGGAACTCGCGGGCGAATTGCTCTCGCTTTACCCTTCCCTCCCCCAACCCCGCTGGATCGCCCTCCGCCTCCTCCAAGGCGACAGCCGCATTCGAGAAGCTCTAGCCGCCGGCGACTTCGAACTGCTTTCTCCCCCCCGCCCGCAATCTCCATGAAACTCTCGCCCGCCAAAATCCTCGAAAAAGCCGAGTCGCTCCGCTGGCATCTCCCCCAAAATGCCGACGACCGAATCTCCGAATCCCTCTATGCCTCCGCCGCAGAACTCGCCTCCCGCAACACCAAAAAAAACGGCGGCACTTTCCGCAAAACCTGGCAGCGCTCTCTGGATAAAATCCTCACAGGAAAACTCACGGGCCCGCTTTCGATGCTCGCCATTTTTTCCGCAATTCTCTGGATCACTATTGAAGGGGCAAATGTCCCCTCCGCTCTCCTCGGCGATTTCCTGATTGGAAAAATATGCCCTCTCCTGCGTTCCGCCGCTGCCGCTCTTTCAGTTTCCCCTTGGATTGCAGGAATTTGCATCGACGGAATTTATCTTTCCACCGCTTGGGTCATCAGCGTGATGCTTCCCCCGATGGCGATTTTTTTTCCCCTTTTCACAATCTTGGAAGACTTCGGCTACCTGCCCCGCGTGGCATTCAACCTCGACCGCGCTTTTCAAAAAGTCGGGGCACACGGCAAACAGGCTCTCACCATGTCGATGGGACTCGGGTGCAACGCTGCGGGAGTCATCGCCTGCAGGATTATCGATTCGCCGAGGGAAAGACTCGTCGCCATTCTCACGAACAATTTTTCTCTCTGCAACGGTCGCTGGCCGACGCAGATTCTCATCGCCACGGTTTTCATCGGCGCGTTAGTCCCACCCTTCTTGTCGGGCATCGCCGCCGCCGCGAGCGTGGCCGCAGTCGCCTGCCTGGGCTTCGGCCTCACCTTTGCCTCATCGTGGCTTCTTTCCCGCACGCTCCTGAAAGGCGAGTCTTCGACCTTCAGTTTGGAACTCCCCCCCTACCGCCCACCGAGCATCCTGCGCACCCTCTACACCTCGCTCATCGACAGGACGCTGTTTGTCCTCTGGCGTGCCATCGTTTTTGCTGCTCCTGCAGGTGCCGTGATCTGGTTGAGCGCAAATGTTTCGATCGGAGATGCCACCCTCGCCGCTTGGGCGATCAACGCTCTTTCCCCTCTGGCTTGGCTCATGGGTTTAACAGGGGTCGTCCTCCTCGCTTACATCGTCGCCATCCCCGCCAACGAAATCATCATCCCGACCGTCCTGATGCTCACCGTCCAATATGCGGGGCTATCTGGTTTTGGCGACGGTGCCGGCGTGATGTTTGAAACGGGAGACCAAAACCTGCGAGCCATCCTAGATGCCGGTGGGTGGACTCTCCTCACGGGCGTTTGCCTAATGCTTTTCAGTCTCGCCCATAACCCTTGTTCGACAACCATTTACACTATTTACAAAGAAACAGGGAGCTGGAAGTGGACGGCTTTTGCAACATTCTTTCCCTTGCTCATCGGATTTTTCCTTTGCGTTTCGGTTGCATTCGTCTGGCGCTTGCTAGTCTGAAACCGTTGCCCCTCCCCCGTTGGAATCAAGATCAATCAAAAGCTTTCACTTCCCCATCGGGAGTGAGCATCGCATCCATCCGTTCGACAATCAAGGGTACGCAACCCTGCAACCTTTCTTCGTAAAAACCCGCCTTCTCAAGGGCCTCCTCATCCACTTCAAAATAAAAACCGTCCGCCCCGACCCCGTAACCCAAACTCGTGGTCATGCTCTTGGCCGCATGAATCGTCGCAACCAATGCACGATCCTCTTCTCCGGCTTCCGAAGGATGCGGGTAACTCGCCCCAACCGCCACCAAGGATTTGGAAAAACCCCATTTCTCCAACATCCGCTTGCTCACATCGCACGAGCTATATCCGAGCACGGCCTTCTCCGCTTTTTCCCATGTTTCGTATCTGTTGGGCACCAAATCCAATATCTCTCCCAGCAACGCCCCGTTCGCATAAGCCAACGCCTGCTTGCCCACATCGTGAATCAATCCCGCCGTATAAGCAATGTCTGGTGCCGCCGTCCCGCACTCGCGACTCAACACTTCGGCAGAAACCGCCACACAAAGCGAATGCCTGCATAAATCCCCCGCTTCCCACCCATACCCTTGCACTGGCTGATTCAACCACTTTCCCGCCTGCGATGTCGCCGCCAAGCGCGACAGAGCCACCGTCCCTAAACGCAAAATCGCTTCGGTTATGCTATCGCACTTCTGCTCCCCCATGAAATACGCCGAGTTGGCCATCCGCAAAACCGTCGTCGCCAACCCTGGATCTAACTCGATGATAGACTGCAACTTCTGGGTGCTCACATATTCCCCAGAAAGCGATTTCTGCAACTTGGGGAGCACGAAAGGCGCACACGGAATCGAATCCATCATCTCGACCACCGCCGCCAAGCTCGTGTGCTTGCCGCCCATACCGCCTACCTCGTGAACTCCGGCCTTGCCGGCATCCGCACCAGCACT
>DYNR01000223.1 GCA_020720945.1 Chthoniobacter flavus
GCGACTTGCACGGTTTCCCGTTCTTCGGGAGTCATCGGCGTTTTGCTGGCGGCGGCAACCGCTTTTTCCAAATACTCCATTTTGTCAATCCCGACTACATGGGTGCAAACTTGGGGGTAGCTCAGGCTATACCGCAAAACGGTTTCGGCGGTGACGAGTCCGTGCAAGTGGGCCCGTTTGCTGCCTCCGAAGCCTTTCATCCCGAGCACGGCTATGTCGCGTGCCACCAATTCTGGCATCACGACTTTTTCGAATTGCCTAGAACTCAGTGCCCCGAGTGCCGATACCGGCATTAGAGTTGCGTCGAAATTATACCCGCCTTTGAGCATTTTCACATGGGCTTCCGGACTGCTGTGGCCCGTGAATCCCGTGTAGCGGACTTTGCCCTGTTTTTTTGCAAGTTCCAAGGCCTCGATCACGCCGTCAGGGCCGTAAGCTCTTTCGACTTCTGCGTCGTTCTCAATTTGGTGGATCATCCACAAATCCAAGCGGTCGGTTTTCAATCTCCGGAGCGACTCTTCGAGCATCCTCATGGCACCTTCTTTTCCGCCATCGGGCATCCCTTTGCTATGGGTGCAAACTTTTGTTGCCAAAAAGACCTGGTCTCTTTTTCCTTCCAGAGCGATTCCCATCCACTCTTCGGCTTTCCCTTTTCCGTAATCCCAGGCGTTCTCGAAAAAATTCACGCCGCAATCGATAGCTCGCCCCGCGATTCGCCGCGCTTCTTCGACCGTTTCTGCGGTTCCGAGAGTCATTCCCCCCATCCCTAAAACACTCAGCATTTCCTGGTGCCTGCCGAACTTCCTTCTTGGCACCGATTGGTGCCCTCCGGTTTCCGCGTTCCCTTCCGCCTTTTCCAAAAGTGGGAATGCGGAGGCGACTCCCGCAATTCCGAGCCCCGAAACCGATTTCAAAAAATTGCGGCGAGAAATCTTCATACCCCGCTTGCCTACACCGATTCTCTTTTCGTGTCAACCCGCCTCTTCCTTCCTTTTTTTGCGAGCGATCTTCTGGACAAAATTTTTAGAAATCCCTACTATGCACCCCCGCGACTTTTTTCATGGAAAACTATCCGCCACTTTTGCTCATCGCCGGTAGCGGCATTTATCCGGAATTGATTCTCCGCGGAGCAAGGGCTGCCGGGGTTCCAAAAATCGTGGTTGTTGCCTTCGAAAACGAAACTTCACAAACCGTTGCAGAGCAGGCGGATTCCGTCCATTGGCTCCGCGTCGGGCAACTCGGGAAACTTCTCGCCGTGGCAAAAAAAGAGTCCTGCCCAAACGCGATGATGGCAGGGCAAATTGCCCCGAAAAACCTCTTCGATTTGCGTCCGGATTTCCGCGCTCTTTTCGTTCTTGCCCGCCTGAAACGGAGGAATGCGGAAACTCTTTTCGGTGCCATCGCGGACGAGCTCCTTTCCGTTGGGACGACGCTTTTGCCCGCTACTTGTTTTGTTGAAAACCACCTTGCGCCAAGCGGCAAGATCGCGGGCCCGAACTTGAAAGCCCGTCATCGCGCCGACCTAGAATACGGTTTTTCCATCGCAAAAGAAGTCAGCCGTCTCGACATCGGGCAAACGGTTGTAGTCAAGAACGGGACGGTTTTGGCAGTTGAAGGATTCGAGGGAACTAACGAGTGCGTGAAACGGGGCGGGGCACTCGGGAAAGGGGATTCGACGATGGTCAAGGTCTCGAAGCCAAACCAAGACATGAGATTTGATGTTCCGGTTATCGGAACGGCCACGCTCGAAAATGCGGTCGCTGCCGGCGTTAGCAGGATCGGCGTGGAAACCGGTTGCACCTTGCTTCTCGACATCGGGCAAGTCAGCAAAGAAGCCGACCGCCTTGGCATCACCCTTTACGGATTACCTTTATGAAAACTGCTCCTCTTCGCGTCGGCGTCGCCGGCGTTGGCCACATCGGAATCAATCACGCCCGCATTTACTCGGAACTCCCGACCTGCGAGCTTGCTGCCGTTTACGATGCCAACCCGAAATCCGCTGCCGCCGCAGCAAAAAAATATCGCACCCGCATGGCGGAAACCCTCGAAGAATTCGCTTCGCTGGTTGATGCGGCATCGATTGCCACGCCAACGGTCAGCCATTACGAAATCGGCTCTTTCCTCATGCAAAAAGGCTGTCACCTTTTGGTGGAAAAACCGATCGCTGAAAATTCCGAGCGGGCGCACGCGCTGGCAACACTGGCGAACGAGCACCGTTGCATCCTCCAAGTCGGTCATGTAGAACGCTTTAACCCCGCGCTGCACGCGCTGGAATCCAAGCTGAAAAACCCGAGGTTCCTCGAAGTGACCCGCGTTTCCCCTTACCCGGAACGAAGCACGGACATCGGGGTTGTCCTGGACCTCATGATCCACGACCTCGAAATCATCCTCCATCTGGTGAAGTCTCCGATCCAGAGCATGGACCCTGTCGGCATCGCTGTTTTAAGCAAAGGCGAAGACATCGCCAATGTGCGCCTGCGTTTCGAAAACGGTTGCGTCGCCAATGTGACCGCTAGCCGCATCAGCTCCGAGCGCATCCGAAAAATCCGTGTTTTTCAAGAAGACGCTTACCTGTCTCTCGACTACCAAAAACAAGATGGGGTGATGTATCGTCTCACCGACGGCAAGATCGGTCGGCATAAAGTTGAGATTGTTCCAGGAGAGCCGCTCAAAAACGAGCTTGCGGCTTTTGTGGAATGCGCCCGCGAAGGCAAACAGCCAAAAGTTTCTGGCTACGAAGCAGCCGCAGCTCTCGATCTCGCTTTGGAAATTACCCGCCGTATCGAAGCGGACGACCCCAGAAAAAAGCAGGCATGAAACGGGTTGCCATCATCGCGGGAGAACGGAGCGGCGATGCCCGAGCGTCTTCCCTGATGCGGGAAATTTTTGCTGCCGATCCCTCGGTTCGTTTCTTTGGTTTTGGGGGACCCCAAATGGCTGCGCAAGCAGAAGGGAGGATCGAAGACTGGGTGGAACAAGCGGCGGTGGTCGGGTTGTGGGATGTTCTCCGGCATTACTTCTGGTTCAAAAAAAAATTCGATTCCTTTCTTGCAAGCATTTCTAAAGAGAAGCCCGATGCCGTTCTTTTCGTTGATTATCCGGGGTTTAACTTGCGGATGGCCGCCGCCATCCGTCGCCGATTTCCGGAGATTCGCCTTCTTTACTTCATCAGCCCGCAGGTCTGGGCATGGAATCGTGGCAGGATTCCCAAGATGGCAAAAATTCTCGATTTGATGATTTGCATTTTTCCGTTTGAAAAATTGCTCTACGAAAAATCCGGTCTTCCCACGGTGTTTTGCGGGCACCCTTTAGTTGAAGAACTCCAAGCCGATCGCGTCCTCTCTTCTGCTGACCCTGCGCCGGATTCCCGCGACCCGAATTTGGTTGGTTTTTTTCCCGGCAGCCGCGACAGAGAAATCCACCGTCTCTTTCCCGTCCTTTTGCAAACAGCAAAGATTATTCTCCGTTCCCGACCCGACATTCATTTTGCCGCGGCCGCAGCCTCCGAAGTGCAGGCCGAGTGGATGCGAGGGTTGGCAGAAAAAGAAGGGGTGTCTTGCCGAGTCGAGACTGCTAGTGCCCACGCTTTGATGCAGAGGGCGGGAGTGGGGCTTGTTTGTTCCGGCACGGCAAGCCTCGAAGCCGCCATTTACGGTCTTCCTTATGCGCTCATTTATCGCGTGGCATGGTTGACCTATGAAGTCGGGAAACGCCTCGTGCAAATCCCTTATCTCGGCATTGCCAACATTCTTGCGGATCGTCTTGTTGTCAAAGAGTTTATCCAGCACGATTGCACGCCTTTCGCCCTCGCGGATGAAATGCTCCGTCTTTTGAACTCTCCGGAAGCCCGCGAAAAGCTTTCTTTCGATTTGGCCCAAATTTCTATTCTTCTCGGGAACGAAGGGGCAAGTCGCCGTGCGGCATCTGCCGTCCTTTCCGCGTTGGAAAAAAATCGCAGAGCCAAATAGCCCCCGAAATAGCTCCCGAAATTTGAGGTGATTCCTAGAAATCAGCCCAAGGGTTAACCCTGATTTCTGCTTGCGTGGGTGACTTCTTTCGGAAGGGGGAGAGTTTTCGCAAAAGGCATTCAAACCAAGCCTTGTCTCCTCAGCTTTGCGCAGGGCTTTTTCTGGCAAATCTTTACACGCTGCTACAATACATACACCGAACCGTTTCTTCTTTCATCTTCATCCCCTTTCAAAAAA
>DYNR01000493.1 GCA_020720945.1 Chthoniobacter flavus
GGCGTTGTCTGCCATTTCGACCATGCTGCCAGCCAGCGCGCCCGATTCCGAAACGGTGGCGGAAGAAACCGTGCTCAAGTTTTCGGCGATACCGCCCAAAACGCGGGTGACGGAACGGATTTGGCGGACGGCGAGAAGAGAGCCGCAAACGAGGGCGACGAAGGTGATGCCCAGGGCGAGCTTGGCATCCCATTCCGATTGCGTGGTAATTTTTTCAGCGGAATTGCGGGTTGTTTGGCGGACGGATGCGGTGAGGGCATCCAAGTTTTTTTGGTAAGCTTGAAAGGCGGGTTGGAGCTTCGATTTCGTTCTGGAATAAGCGACGGCACTCTCGCCCTCCAAACAGAATTTCATGACGCTATCTACTTCTGCATAATAGAGTTTCACCGAATTTTGCGTATCGGAAACCAGGCTTGCCCCATCGGTTTCCCGGAGGGACTCGCCGAGTTTTTGCAAAGTCGAGTCGATGGAATTGCGGGAGGTTTGGATTTCGTCTTTGAAGGCGAGGAGCGTGGTTTTGTTGTCGGTGAGCAAACAAGAAAGGATGTTTTTTTGGATGAAGCCGCTGTCGCGGGTGACTTGCTGCATTTCGTTGAGCATTTCTGCCCCGCTTTCCACCGTGTCCGAATATGCGTGGTTGACTCTCCAAATCGTCCATACGGCAAACAGGGAGGCGGCGACCAGAATGGCGGCCATCGTCCCGACGACAAATGCGATGCGCGTTTTGATCGTGTGCTTGCGGTCAGAAAAATTGGCGGGGAGGTTTTCGTCTGAATCTTCGGGATTTGAAAAGTCCGGCAAGTCGATGACTTCGGGTTTTGGCCGCGAAGAGCGTTGAGCGGGGCGAGAGGGAGCGGAGAATTTTTTCGATGCGGGGACGATGGATCGGTTGGACATAGGAGTGATTCTGTTTTAGAGGTTTGCAGGAAGGGAGAAGGAGGGCGGATCCGCATCCTTCGTGATCCGCCCAGAGAAGCAGGCCGGGGGTCAGTTCGACGGAACCCCGACAAAAATGACGCCGACTATTTTGCCGGAGGCATCGGTGAGGGGCGAATACCCGGTGATGCACCATTTGTCCACCACGAGGGCGCGTCCGTAAAAGTCGTTGCCCGCCAGCACCTTTTCTAAAACAGGGTTTTTTGCGCCGTCGGGTTCGACCGCCGGGATGTAACCTGAATCCGTGAGATAAATGCAAAGAAGATATG
>DYNR01000494.1 GCA_020720945.1 Chthoniobacter flavus
AAATGCTTCAAATGCTTCCACTGCTCGACGGTGGCGGGCACCCCGTTATTTGCCAGCCAAAGCAAATCGCACCCTTCCAAATCGTCCCGCCCTTCGATCCACGCATGGACGAGACCGTCCGCCAAATGGACGGCGATGGCGCACCGGTTCGCCGCCGTCGGACAACGGGACGGCTGGTGGTGCCAGCGCACCGCTTGCACGATCTTGTCGGGCAACCCCCACAAATTGAACAGCAGCGCCCCGATGTTTGCGTGGCTGGTCCCGTATGCCTGCTCTTCGACGACCCACGGATACTGCAAAGACTCGCCGCACCCCCGCACCTTGCCCAACCACTCCTCGTGCCCCACCGAATCCGACAAAATAATTTTCCCCACATCGTGCAACAGCCCCGCCGTCGCCGCCGAGTCCGTATCCGTCCCGAGCTGCCGCGCAATTTTGCTCGCCAACGCAGAAACCAAAATGCTGTGCTCCCAGAGCTCCTCCATCCACCCGCCGTTCGTAGCCGACGCAAAGACCTCGCAACCAAGCACTAAAGACTTGACCGCATCCACCCCGACAAACCCCACGGCATCGTGGACGGAGTTCACCCCCTGCCGCCAACCGAAATACGCGCTGTTCGCGCTCCGCAACAGCTTGGCTGCAATCGACGGGTCCATCTCGATCTCTTTGGCAATCTGTCCCGCACTCGTCGAAGGCAAATTCAACAACGCCGTTATCCTGTTGTAAAGCCTCGGCACCGCTGGCAACGACTTGTTTCCCGCCACCCACGAACGCAAATCCACCGATTCCACTTTGTTGAGTTCCGCCACCCCCGCCTCGATGACCCCGACCAAAACGGACGCATCGCACGGCTTGGGAAAAAACCGGTGGCTCAAATCCAAACTGTGCATGATCAAATCTTTTTCCGCGCACCCGGAAAGCACCATGCGAAAACAGTTCGAACTCATCGCCCTAGCCCGCTCGAGCAAATTCACCCCGTGCTGCCCCGTCATCTTCAAATCCGTCACCAGCGCATCGGGCGGATCGCACCGCATATTTTCCAGCGCATCATCAACGGACGGACACGCCAGCACCACCCAGTCTTCCCTCAAACTCGCGATCCTCCGCACCAGGCCCGTCAGGATTTGCGGGTCGTCATCAACCAGCAATAGCCGGAGCGGTTTGTTTTTTTCTTGTTCTTCCATAGTTGAAAATCCTCGTTTTTT
>DYNR01000495.1 GCA_020720945.1 Chthoniobacter flavus
AATTCGATATAACGCTTTCGGAAGTGTAAATGTTTAATTGAAACGAACTACTAGTTTGTGGCATCATTCCGTGCCAGAATCAACGCGGTTGAACCCTGGGCGCGAGGGGGGATCTGGTTGTTTGGACGACAAGAATTTTTATTTTGCCGTGAAGAACGATTGCCGGGTTTACGGGTTGGTTTCCGGAGAGAAAAAGGCGACCTATTTGGGGCCCGATGAGAAGTCGGATTGGGGTTTTATCGCGGTGCAAGGGGAGGTGCTGGTCGGGAGCAAGCAGAATCCGGGGGCGACATCCAGCGCGATGTCGAAAGGGAAAGACAGTTCGGGGATGGCAAAAAACCAGTGGTATGCGACGGAAGCGGAGTATGTGGTTAGCACGGCGGTTTTTGGTTTGAACAAGGAAACGGGGGCGGTGTTGTGGAACCACGCTAACCCGGATGCTGTGGTGTTGAATAACAGCATCGCAATCGGGGAGAAGGAAGTTTATTTCGTGGAGAGTCGGAACCCCGAAGTGGTCAAGGATAGCGATGGTTCGGTGGGGTTGCGGGAGTTTTTTGCGAAAGACACTTTTTTGGTGAGCAAGGACTTGAAAACGGGGAAGACGATTTTTGAAGTTCCTTTCCAGTCCAAGGCGCGTTCGGTTTTTTACCTTTCCGTGCAAGGGGGTTTGTTGGTGGAGACGGCATCGTATCATGTTGGCCCGTATGAAGATAAGCGGACGGCGTTGCCGATGAACCATTTTGTCAAAGAGCTGGGAGACCCCGATGCGTTGAAGAAAGTGAAAGAGACGGTGATTCATTTTGATTTCCGCGGATTGGATGCCAAGACGGGGGAAGAGAAATGGGCGACGGGTTATACATCGGACGGTTATATGGGGGCGCAGCACAACTACAATGTCAACCATCCGGTCATCACGGCAAAAACGCTTTACCACGATCCGGCCGAGCAATATCTCGTCAAGGTCGATATGGGGAGCGGGGTGTTGAAAGAGAACAAAGGGTTGCAGCGGGCGAAGGGTTGCACGACGCCGACGGGTTCGGAGCGGGCGATGTTTTTCCGCAGTTTGGGCATATCGGGGATCGATTTGGAGAAGGAGAAGCAGTTTTACATTTCCGATGTGAGCCGTTCTTCGTGTTGGATGAATGTGACCTGAATCCGTGAGATAAATGCAAAGAAGCTCTGTAAGGCATTGGAGCGAAA
>DYNR01000224.1 GCA_020720945.1 Chthoniobacter flavus
ACGATTTCATCAATGGCTTGACGCCTCGTTTCTTCCAGCTTTACGAAAAATTGCTCAACGAAGCTTGCCGCGATAAAAATACGGCCGAGGCGTGGGTCAACCCCGTCAAATGGCGCGTCCCCGGTGGTTTGGAATTCATGAAGCACCTCCACTCTGTCGGAGTGGTCAACTATTTCGTCACCGGAGCAGTCGTTTTTGAAGGAGGCGGGATGTTTGAAGAAGTGCAAGCCTGTGGTTACGAAGTGGGACCGGGCAAGACGGCGGAGGCTCTGTATGGGTCTTCTTGGGACAAAAAAATGCCGAAAGGCGAAGTCATTGCCGACTTGTTCCAGTCGCACGGGATCAACCCCGAATCCACTCTGATTATCGGAGACGGTCGCACGGAAATCAAAGCGGGTGCAGAAATGGGATGCGTCTGCTTGAGCCGCGTTTCGGGTGTGGAAGAAAACCAGCGCAAACTCCATGTCCAACTCGGCACGCACATGATGGTGCAAGATTATACGGATCCTGCCCTTCTCAAAATGATTTACGCCGGGTAACCTCGGTTTCTATCCGCATTTTCTTTGCCCTGTTTTTACGGGGCATCGAAATGCGCAGGGAGACTTTCCCTCCCCAACCGCGAGAGCAGGGGAAGCGGGTTTTTTTTCGGAAAAACCCGCTTTCTCTTTTTTTTCTCTGCCTGCAAAAGTGCTCTTTTGCCGAGAAATTCCTTTCCTTTCCCATGAAATTTGCGGTATAGTTGAAGTCAACATTATGGGGAAAATCGGATTGGTATCGACGGATTTTGACGGGACGCTAATCGTCCATCGCTTGGGAGAAAAGTGCGTTCCTGAGTTGGCAGACTCTTTGCTAGGAGCCCGGGAAGCCGGGGCGAAATGGGCGATCAACACGGGGCGTTCCTTGGAGCACTCCGTTGAAGGAATCACGCTTTTTTGCGGGCCTTATCTCCCCGATTTTTTGCTTGTCAACGAACGGCATATTTTTAAGCGGAATGGAACGCGGTGGGAAGCGGACGAAAAATGGAACTCGCTCTGCGATCTCCGCCACAAAAAATTGTTTGAGGGTGCGACCGTGTTTATGGAGAGGTTGCGCGGTTGGGCCAGGTGCGAAAAGGGCGTGACTTTGCTTCCGATGGGCGAAACCCCACTGGGTATCGTAACGACCGATGAAGAGGTGATGGCGCGGGTCGCAGATTTTTTGGATGAAGAATTGACCGCGCATCCGGAGTTTTCCTACCAGAGAAACGCCATTTACCTCCGTTTCTCGCACAAGGATTACAGCAAGGGGAGTGCGCTGGCCCATCTCGCTGAAACCTTGCGGGTTGAGCGCGAGCAAGTTTTTGCCATCGGCGACCACTTCAATGATTTGCCGATGCTGGATCCGGAAGTGGCGGGATTGCTTGCTTGCCCGGCCAATTCGATAGATGCGGTCAAGCGGGCGGTTTCTGGCGCTGGGGGTTATGTGGCGCGGGGGGAGGCGGGTAGCGGAACCGCCGAGAGTATCCGCTTTTTCCTCGCCCGCTGAAAGGAAAGAGCGGAGGGAAAGAAAAGAGGGGAGGAACGAGCCGGAAAAAGGTTGCTTTTTTCTTGCAACCCGTTGATTCACAGGACAATAAGGAAAAGTCGATTTTGTGATGAAAAATGTTGAAAAGCGGGGGCTTGCGGGTTACTCTCGCCGTGAATTATGAGCTCACCAACCATTCAAAAAATCGATCATTTGGGAATCGCCGTCAAGTCCTTGGAAGAAACGCTTGCTTATTACGAGAAAGCTTTGGGGTTGACTTGCGAGGGCATTGAAGAAGTTCCTTCGCAAAAAGTGCGAACTGCGTTTTTGGCGGTCGGAGAAGTGCATCTGGAACTTTTGGAACCCACTTCGCCGGACAGCACGATCGCGAAGTTTTTGGCGGAAAAAGGGGAGGGGATTCACCACATTGCGTTCCGCACGAGCGAAATCGAAGGCCAGTTGGCTAAAGCGAAAGACAATGGGGTTCGGTTGATTCACGAAGTCCCGTTCGATGGGGCGGGCGGCAAGTTGGTGGCGTTTTTGCACCCGAAAAGCACCCACGGAGTCCTGACCGAATTTTGTATGCCGAAGGCTGGCACCTGCGGGTGCGGCGGACATTGAAAAAATAGTTTTTTGAAACGAACTCGTTAATAATCAACCGAATACAATACTGTGCCAATATCAAAAACAATACTCGATGACTTCAAAAAGCGGCGGGAAGTCGCTTTGGCGGGTGGCGGTGCCAAGAAATTGGAAGCGCGCCACGAAAAAGGAATCCTGGGTGCTCGCGAACGCATCGAGCAACTTTTCCAAGCCGGGACTTTTATGGAAATGGGCTTGCACGCCCAACACACTTGCACGCAGTTTGGCATGGCGGACAAAGCGATGCCGGGAGATGGTGTTATCACGGGGGTCGGCTACATCGATGGTCGCCCGGTTGCTGCTTATAGCCAAGACTTTACGGTGGGCGGCGGCGCTCTCGGG
The DNA here is from genome assembly GCA_020720945.1 of Chthoniobacter flavus. Lineage (GTDB taxonomy): Bacteria > Verrucomicrobiota > Verrucomicrobiia > Chthoniobacterales > DYNR01 > DYNR01. The sequence continues at coordinate 2,488 of DYNR01000224.1, forward strand.
CGCATCCACGCAAAGAAAATTTGCGATTTGCTGGATTACGCAGTCAACGCTGGGATCCCTGTAATCGGCATCAACGATTCGGGTGGTGCGCGCATCCAAGAAGGGGAAGAGTCTCTCTCGGGTTACGGGCAGGTCTTTTTCCGCAATGTATTGCTTTCTGGGGTCGTGCCCCAAGTCTCGATTATTGCTGGACCTTGTGCCGGCGGTGCCGCTTACAGCCCCGCATTGACGGACTTTTTGATCATGACACGCAAGAACGCGAGTATGTTTATTTGCGGTCCCGATGTGATCAAAGCGGCGACGGGAGCCAAGGTGACAATGGCGGAAATCGGCTCGGCCGAAGCCCATGCCTCGATTAGCGGAAACATTCATTTCATCGCTGAAGACGACCATCACGCTTTGGAAATCTCGAAAAAATTGCTTTCCTTCTTGCCGACAAACAATGTAGTCGATCCTCCGCACATTTTCGGTCAAAAGCTGGATTTGTCGCCCGTGCCTGGGTTCAACGAAATCGTCCCAGAAGACCCGAAGGCTCCGATTGATGTTTTCCAAGTGATCGCCTTGCTGGCGGACAACGCAGATTTCCTCGAAGTCCAACGGGATTTTGCCCCGAATATCGTTGTCGGCTTTTGCCGTATCGAAGGGATTGTTTCAGGCATCATTGCCAACCAACCGAAGGTGAAAGCGGGAACTCTGGACATTGATGCTTCCGATAAATCTTCGCGCTTTATCCGGTTCTGCAACATTTTCAACATCCCGATTGTCAACTTGGTCGATGTTCCCGGGTTCTTGCCAGGGGTTGCACAGGAACGCGGCGGGATTATCCGCCACGGTGCAAAAATGCTGTTCGCATATGCTGCTGCGACCGTTCCAAAAATTACGGTCATCATGCGGAAAGCTTACGGCGGGGCGTATCTCGCCATGTGCAGCCGCGACCTCGGCGCAGACTTCGTGTTCGCTTGGCCGACTGCTGAAATTGCGGTCATGGGTGCCGAAGGTGCGGCCAACATCCTCTTCAAAAAAGAAATCTCGGAAGCGGAAGACCCGAAAGCAAAGGCTGCGGAACTCGCAAAGGAATACCGCGAACGCTTCGCATCTCCTTATGCGGCAGCAGGTAAAGCGATGATCACCGATGTGATCGAACCCGCCCAAACCCGCGCAATCGTAGCGATGGCACTGCGCAACACGCTCTCCAAACGCGAAACTCGTCCTCCGAAAAAACACGGCAATATCCCATTATGAAAAAACTCCGCATTACAGTTGACGGCAAGGTGTATGATGTCCAAGTCGAAAGTTTGGACGAAACTGCGCAAACGCAAGCGACCCGTCCTCCGGTCAATCTCGGCGGCGGCGCGCTTGTCTCTGCCCCTTTGTCCTCCGCCTCTGCCAAAGCTCCGACGGCTGCCCCTGGCGATGTCGTTAGCCCTCTGGCGGGAAGAGTGATTTCTTTCGAGTGCAAGGTGGGAGATAAAGTGGAAGCGGGTGCCCAAGTGGCAACCATCGAAGCCATGAAAATGAACACCTATGTGAATACGCCTTCCGCAGGAACCGTTTCTGCAATTTTGGCGGAAATCGGCGATGCCGTGGAAGAAGGGCAACCGCTGGTGACGATCCAATAAAAAAAGCGGCATCCGCAAATCAAAACGAACTCTGTGCTTCCTTTTTTGCGAAAGGAAGCACA
>DYNR01000225.1 GCA_020720945.1 Chthoniobacter flavus
GGGGCAAAATCTTCGTAAGTCGTTGATTTGCAAGAGTGGAGCGGGTAGAGGGAATCGAACCCTCATAGCCAGCTTGGAAGGCTGGAGTTTTACCACTAAACTATACCCGCAAGGAGCCCGTGGACTTGGCGCAATTCTGCAAAATTAGGGGGGCGGAGTCAAGGAGAAAAAATTTGAAACTCCACAAGCTTTTGATTTTTAAGGAGATAGATTTTTTTCCCCGCTGTTTGTCGCGGGGCAGAAAACGGTGGCCGCTGGTTTTAGGGCAGTTTAAGTTATGGATTCGGAAGCGAGGTTGCCCGATTTTCCGAAGCTTTCGGCGACGCTCGGTGCCTGGGTGCCCGAGGGGGAGGAGGTTTCGTTTTTCCCCCGGAATTGCACGCCGACCAACTTGCTGACCCCGTGCTCTTCCATCGTCACGCCGTAGAGCATATCGGCGCGGCTGATCGTCCGTTTGTTGTGCGTGATGACGACAAACTGGCTTTGCCCGATGAAGCGGTCGAGGATTTTGATGAAACGGCTGATATTCGATTCGTCCAAAGGGGCGTCCATTTCATCCAAGACGCAGAAGGGGCTTGGTTTGACCATGTAGATGGCGAAGAGAAGGGAAACGGCGGTCATGGTTCTTTCTCCGCCCGAGAGGAGAGTGACGCTTTGGAGCTGTTTGCCCGGAGGTTTTGCGATGATTTCGATGCCGCTTTCCAGAGGGTCGGATTCGTCCACGAGAACGAGGTTTGCTTTGCCGCCGCCGAAGAGTTCGGTGAACATCTCTTGGAAGTTTTCCCGGATTTTCAGGAAGGTTTCCGAGAACATTTCCTTGGTGGTCTGGTTGATGCGGGCGATGACTTCGAGCAATTCTTGTTTCGAGTTGGTGAGGTCGGTGTTTTGTTGTTCGAGGAATTTGTAGCGTTCTTCCAGCTCTTCAAATTCCTGGATCGCTTCGAGGTTGACCGGTCCCATGGAGTCCAGTTTTTCGGTCAGTTCCGCAACGATGGTTTCGACTTCTTCCCAAGGGATTCCCGAGCGGTCGGAAGCGGGGGGAGGGGAGGCGAAAGAATCGTCGGAAAAATCATCGGAAGTCTCTTGCGGGAGGGCAGGGGAGGGGGAGGATTCGAGGACAGGGACTTTGTATTCTTTGAGGGCTTTTGCGAGGCCGTAGGGGTCGGGGGAGAAGTCTTCGATATTGAGTTGGTAGCGGCGGTGGGCGTGTTCCTGCAAGTTTTGCATCCGCAGGTCGAGTTGCGTCGAACGGATTTCGGCTTTCCCGTGTTTTTCTTGGATTTCCGAGAGTCGTTTGCGGGCGGAGCGGATGGCAGATTCTAGGGCATCGATGGTGGCAACGAGTTCCGAGCGTTCGGCCAAGAGGGCGGCGCCTTCATTTTGCAGGCGGGTGAGGGTGTCCTTCCATTCCGCTATTTTTTCTTGGAGGAGGGCGACTTCCAGTTCTAGGGAGGCGATCCGGGCGCGGTAGGCATCGATGTCGAGGGAGCGTTGCGCCATGAGTTCGGCGAGTTCCGCGAGGCGGGCGTTCATCGGTTCCCGTTGGCTTTGGAGGTTTTCGCGTTGTTGGCGTTCCGTTGCGACGCGGAGGCGGAGTTGGTTGAGGGCATCGGTTTCTTCCGATTCCCGTTCGCGCAAGGCGGCAAGCTCCGACTCGTTGGTGCCGCGCTGAGATTTTGAAGCGTCCAAGTCGTGTTGGAGTGCTTCGAGTTGCGTTTCGTAGGCGGAGATTTTTTGGGAAGTTTCGTCTAGGGATGCCTGGAGGGTGTCGAGTTCCCGGAGGACTTGGTCGTGGCGTAGGCGGGCATCGGAGAGGTGGCGTTCCAGCAATCCGCGTTCGCCCTTTGCCGCCGAGAGATCGACTTGCAGAGATTGGAGAAGTTGTTTGGCTTCAGCGAGTTCGGCTTCTGCGTATTCGGTTTCTTGGGCGAGTTCCGCAGTTTTTTGAGAAAAAGCCGAGAGTTGGGCGGAGATCGTTTCCCATTCTTGGCGGAGGACGGAGATTTCGCGTTTGCGCAAGATGGCAGAGGCGGTGCCGCCGCCCAATTTTCCTGCGGAGACGATGCCGTGGCGGGAGACGAATTCTCCAGCCAAGGTCACATAATCCAAAAATGGGTTTGCCGCGTGGAGGCGGAAAGCTGTGGCGAGGTCGCCGGCGATGACGACTTGATCGAGATGGCGGCCTAGGAGGGCGCGGATTTCTTCCGAACCGCGGACGCAGTGCGAGGCCCAAGCGAGCCCACCTTCCGGGAGAGGGGAAAAGGAGGAAGGGGAGGGGGAGGGGGAGGCGATCCACTCGCGGGGGAGGATGTGGGCGCGCCCGTAATCCCCGTTTGCCAAGTTTTCGGCGGCGGCTTCTGCGACGCTAGAGTCTTTGAACAGAACGGCTTGCAAATCCTTGTCCAGCGCGGCTTCCAGCGCGGGGATATACTGCGGGTCGATGTCCACAAGCGCGGCGATCGCGCCGGCAGTCGCGGGCAGGAAAACCTCCGGGTTGTCGAGACCTTTCAAGAGAGCCTGGGTTCCTTCGCCGAGGCCTTCGCCCTTGGCTTCCAAGTCTTGGAGGACTTCGAGTTTTGACTGGATTTCCGCGTGTTTTCGTTCGGTGTTCCTGTGTTCTTCGGTGGCTTCGGCGTGGGCGGATTTTGCGAGGGCGAGGGTTTCCGTGCAGGAGGAAATGCGGGCAGAAGCCGAAGCGGAGGATTCTTCGAGGTGGGCGATTTTCGCGCACGCTTCCGCGAGGCGGTTTTCGGCGGAAGCGATGTTTTCGGCGGATTGGCTCGAATCGGCGTGGAGGGCGGCGAGGCGGCTTTCGGCGGCTTCCCTCCTGCCAAGAGAGGTCGATTTTTCTGCGCGAAAATGGCCGATTTGGGCTTCGATGCGGGAAGCGTTTTCGGAGAGTTCCGACAGGGAGCGTTCGGCATCCGAGCGGAGGCGGCGGATTTCGAGAACCGAATGTTCGCGGGATTGCAAAGATTCTTCGCCCGAGCGGAGGGTCGCCAGCAATTCCTCGATCATGGCGTTCGTTTCCTCGATCCTTGTTTCCTGTTCCCGCATTTTGACTTCGGCGGCGGCGATGTCGCTTTCGTTGCGGTCGATCAAATCTTGGGTTTCTTCCACGCGTTGCCCGTGGGATTCGATTTTATTTTCCGCAGAAAAAATCTGGTTTTGGACTTGTTGGCAGCGGTCTTTGAGTTCTCCGATTTGCGCGTCGAGGGAGCCGAGTTGAACCCTGTAGGAAATGGATTCGCCCTCTTTGGAAGAAATTTCGTCTTCGAGTTGGACGCGTTCTTCTTCCATGGAGCGGAGCGAGGCGTGGATGCCTGCCATTTCCGAAGAAAAAGCCGTGTAGTTTTTGTGCGTCAGGTGGGTGTCAAAAATTTTGAGAGAATCGGAGATCGACTGGTAGCGTCTCGCTTTGCCTGCTTGGCGTTGGAGGGAGCCGATCTGGCGTTTGACCTCGCGGATGATGTCCGAGATGCGGACGAGGTTGGATTCCGTGTGGTCGAGTTTGCGGAGGGCTTCGCGTTTTTGCGCTTTGTATTTTGTGATCCCGGCGGCTTCTTCAAAAATGGCGCGGCGGTCGTCCGGTTTGCTGCTCAAAATCTGGTCGATTTTGCCTTGCTCCATGATTGAGTAGGCACTGCGCCCGATGCCTGTATCCATGAAAAGCTCGTGGATGTCGCGCAACCTGCAAGGGGTTTTATTGATGAGGTATTCGCTTTTGCCATCGCGGAAAACGCGGCGGGTGATGCGGACTTCGTTCCATTCCACGCCCAATTCTTTTTCGCATTCGGCAAACGACATAGAAACTTCCGCCATGCCCAAGGCGGGGCGGCTATCCGTCCCGCTGAAAATGACATCGGCCATTTCGCCGCCGCGGAGAGCTTTGGCAGACTGCTCGCCGAGAACCCAGCGGATCGCATCCAGGACATTCGACTTGCCGCAGCCGTTGGGTCCAACGACGGCGGTCACCCCGCGGTGGAACTCCAAAACCATCCGCGAGGCGAACGACTTAAATCCGATTAATTCAAGAGAATGAAGATACATGATTGAAAAACTTGCCGAAACGGCTTAAAAAACTATGCTCAGAGCCATACCTGAATCAGTGAGATAACTGCTGTGAATCTCTGTAATCAATTGGGCTGCAAAGGCTTGGAAAA
>DYNR01000226.1 GCA_020720945.1 Chthoniobacter flavus
GCTGGGGAAAAGGAAACGAAGGCACTTTCCGAAAGCGCAAGAGGCCGCAACCTCTTGCGCCAGTTTTGATTTATCGGCGGTTCTTTTGCAGGCTAAATTTCTGGAGTTTTGAACTGCGTGATGCCGCGGTTTCTGTATTCGCCGTAAATTGCCAAAACGCGTTCTTTTGCCGCAGCTTTTTTTTCTTGCGAAGCGTGGTCGAAGGCGCGCCATGCCGCGTAAAGCGCATGTTGCAGTTCGTAGTAGTTTAGCGAGGGCAAATCTCCGGTGTTTTTGTCGGTGAAGTGCAAACCGTAAGCTCCTTCGTCTTCGGGTTCTTCAAAAGCTTTCGTTTCGGGCAAAGGGATTTCTTTGGTTGCTTCGGCTAACTCCGCCAGCACGGCACGGGTGGCGGCGATTTCGTTGCGCACCCATTGGCGGTTGAATTCGCAAGGTTCAGCGGGAGGGGGCGGCCAACGCCCGTCGGAGTTTGCCGAGTTTGTGCAATGGAACCAAAACTTGCTGGTAAGCTCCGTAAATTGTTCTTTGTGAGAGCCTTCTGTGATTGATTGATACTTCGTTTTGTATTCGCCGCGCAGTTCGGCAACGATGGGGTCGAAGTGTTTTGCTTCGGGAGTCCCGCCCCAGCAATCCGAGTAAGTGCGATGCCAAGCGTAGCGGTCTTCGACGAAAAACGGTTCGTCCACCGCAGGGATTGTTTCGCAACATTCTTTGAAAGTCGCCATTTCCCCCAAGTCCAGCAAGCCGCGGACCATAGCGTCCAACTTCTCGGCCGCATCGGGTTTGACTTCGAAAGAGCGGCTGTAATCGCGGTAATACTTCACATAGAAATACCCCGTTGTCCCGCAGTATTCGGCATCATCGGCAATGACGATCGTCGCGCCGTCTTCTTTGGTTCCCGACCATTTTTTGACATTTGCCAAGTAATCTTCCAAGGAGACCTTGCCCATGAAATAGCCGACATATTTTCCCACTAGGCGGTCGCTGCGGCAAAAGCCTTTTAGTCCAGGGACGATGTTTTGGAAGGGGCGGTGCAAGAACTTGCAGTCGGGATCCAAATCGAACCACGGCATGTGCCCTCCCCAATAAATATCCGTCGCGCGGTTTTTTTCCACCCACGCATAATCCTTATCGTTGCAGGTCATGTAGGACTCGAAGTCTAGGGTCAGATATTTTGCTCCGGCTTTGCGGAATGCGCGGGGGACATACTGCATCCAGGTGCATTCGGGGTTCCAGAACGATTCGGCTCGCATCCCGAGGTGTTTTTCGTAAGCCCGCTGGGAAAATTCGCAAGACCAGTAGCCGTCTTCTTCCGGGATGTTTGCCATCACGGGATGCGCGTAAGGGGCACCCATGAACTCGCATTGTCCCGCTTCGATCGCTTTGCGCAATTTCGCCAGCACATCCGGGCATTTCTCTGCCATCAGATCAATCGTAAACCCGCTGGCTTCAAAGACATACTTCGCGTTGTTACCCACTTTTGCGTGACCGTCAATGATCGTCTCGTAGCTGGCCCGTATGACCTGCTCGTATTTGTGAGGCTCCAAAAATGCGTAGTTTAAATTCGCGTGATAAATGGCAACATATTTCATGGTTTGAGTTGGTTAAAAATGGCGGGAGAGCACCGGGGCAACGGGGCGTTTTTCCACCACTCTTGACACTTTAGCAAATGGCAATGAGGCAATGGAAACGCAGAACCCATAGAAATGAGGGACTTGTCCCTTGTCCTAAAAAAAGCGGGCAAACTGGGGGAGATCTTATTCAGAAACAGCGGCAGCGAGAATTTGTTCCAGTTTCAAATCGGGAAGCTCCCCGATCCGCGAAAGGGTGATGTCGGCGGGCGGGTATTCCTTTTCGACTCCAGGAGCCAGTGCGTAGTGCCCTTGTCGCACAAACACCGTCGTCAGCTTCTTCCCCCAAATTTTTTTCATCGCAGTCAGGATTCTCAGTTTGTCGTCGATCATCACGAAATGGTCGGCGGGATACATCGCTTCCACATGGTCTAGCTCCAACTCTTTGTTGATGAATATGAGCATCTGGTTTTTGACAGCATCTAGGATGCCGGAACGAAAAACTTTGCGGGGTTGAAAAACCACATCGCCATCGGTCAGGACAACGGCATTGCCATTTGCATTGGCAAAATCGATTGCGTCAAGTGCCCCTGGATACAGGCGGTTGGCAAATGGATAATCCGTCAAAAAAAGCGATAGTTTGAGGATGTTCGGGTCGTGCATATCTTCCAGCCGATACTTTTGCAAGGAAGCGAGGTAATCCGAGTAGCCTTTTCGTTCGCGGGTTGCCTCGTAGATTTGCCAGTATCGTTCGCACGCGGCAGGCCCGCACACTTCCTTCAACTTCGAAGCGATATCCGCTGTCACCCTGTCGTTGTCCAAGAGGGTATTGTCGATATCAAAGAAAAAAACGGTGTGCGGGGCTGCCATAGGTTTTATTGTTTGAGTGCGGCGGAAACGATTTCTTGGGCTTCGTTTTGGATTCTGTGCAGGTGGTCTTCGTCCACGAAGCTTTCGGCGTAGATTTTGTAAACATTTTCCGTTCCCGAGGGGCGGGCGGCAAACCAACCTTTTTCCGTGGAGACTTTGAGTCCTCCGAGGTCAGCGCCGTTGCCGGGAGCCGCCGTGAGCATTTGGGTGATTGGCTCGCCTGCCAACTCTTTGGCGGGCACTTGTTCGGGCGAGAGGGATTTGAGTTTTTTCTTTTCGTCGGGGGATGCGGGGGCATCGATTCTTTCGTAAACGGGCGCGCCGAATTCTGTTGTCAATGCGGCGTAGAGTTCCCCGGGGTCTTTCCCCGTTCGCGCCGTCATTTCAGCCGCCAGCAAGCCGAGGATGATCCCGTCTTTGTCGGTCGTCCAGACCTTGCCGTCTTTGCGCAAAAAGGATGCGCCGGCACTTTCTTCGCCGCCGAAGCCCAAGCTGCCGTCGAAGAGTCCGTCCACGAACCACTTGAACCCTACGGGCACTTCGACCAGTTTGCGACCGATCTTTTTTGCGACCCTGTCGATCATGCTGCTGCTGACCACGGTTTTGCCGACTCCCGCTCCCGTAGGCCAGCCGCTCCGGTTGGGGAACAGGTAAGCGATCGCTGTGGCGAGGTAGTGGTTGGGGTTCATGAGCCCGTGGCTGCGGGTGACGATTCCGTGGCGATCCACATCGGTATCGTTTGCAAAAGAGATGTCGAAACGGTCTTTCATTTCGATCAGTCCTGCCATGGCGTAAGGCGAGGAGCAATCCATCCGGATTTTGCCGTCCCAATCGACCGAAACGAAGCGGAAAGTCGGGTCTAGGCGAGGGTTGACGACTTCTAGTTTCAGGCCGTAGCGTTCGGCGATGGCGGGCCAGTAAGGGATGGAGGCGTTCCCGAGAGGATCCACGCCGATGCTGATGCCGGCAGAGCGAATGACTTCAAAATCAATGACTTCCGAGAGAGCTTCGACATAAGAACCCAGGTAGTCAAACTTCTCCGTAGAGGGGGATGCCAGGGCCGCGGCGAGGGGCATCCGTTTCACATCGGCAAGCCCTTTTTCCAAAATTTCGTTCGCCCTTTTTTCGACTTTCCCCGTGATGTCGGTGTCGGCGGGGCCACCGTTTGGCGGGTTGTATTTGAAGCCGCCATCCATCGGCGGGTTGTGCGAAGGGGTGATGACAATTCCGTCGGCAAGCCCCGATTTTCTTCCTGCGTTGTGGGATAAAATCGCGTGAGAAACTGCGGGGGTCGGAACAAATCCGCCGGCTGCATCGATGCGGAGTTGCACGCCGTTGGCAGCCAGCACTTCGATGGCAGTCGCGTGCGCAGATTCCGAAAGCGCGTGCGTGTCCATGCCCAGATAGAGGGGGCCGGTGATGCCCGCTTCGGCGCGGTATTCCGCGATTGCTTGGCTGACCGCCAAGATGTGCGCTTCGTTGAAAGTGCGGGAAAGCGAAGAACCCCGATGCCCCGATGTCCCGAAAGCGACTCTTTGATTTTTGTCTGAAGGGTCGGGGCTTTCCGTGAAATACGCAGTCATGAGGCGGGGGATATTGCTCAGAAGCGAATCGGGAGGGAGTTTTGCGGCGAGAGGGCTGATACGGGAGGTGCTCATAAGGGCTTCAAGCTAACAAACATTCCGTTCGGAGGCAACCTAAGAAAAGGA
>DYNR01000496.1 GCA_020720945.1 Chthoniobacter flavus
CACCCCACTTGGCTGGACACCAGCAATTCTTCCCACGAGTCAAAATAGCCCGGATACTTCGGGCACCAACCCAATGCACGGATTTTTTGGTTGCTCACCCGCTTGTTCGTCCACCCCCGCTTCCTTCCAAAATCGGCACGGCCTTCCGGCGGCAACCCTCTCCCCAAACGCTCCGCCATCCCCCTGTAAAGCTCGATCTGCTGCAACGGCAAATCGTCCGCAAGATTGTAAATCTCCCCCCCCTTTCCCGCCAAAAATAAAAACGGCAAAGCCGCTGCCGCATCTCTCTGGTGGATTTGGTTGATCCAGCGCCGCCCCCCCTCTTCCAAACAAGCTTCCCCCGCAAGAAACTTCCGCAAAAGCACCGAACGCCCCGGCCCGTAAAGCCCCGCCAACCGGACGCTCACCCCGCCGCCCCCACAAACCTCTTTCTCCGTCTCCAACAAAATCCGCCCGGTTTCCCGCTTCGGAAAAACCTCGCTCCCCTCGTCCGCCCAACTCCCGTCTTCTTGCGCGTAAACCGATGTGCTAGAAATAAATACACCGAAGGCTTCCGGAAAAAAATGCGATAAATTCCGTGCTCCTTCCAGATAGACTTTCGCGTATTCTTCGGGCCCGCCCTTTCCCGAACTCGCACAGTGAACCCAAAAATCTTGGGCTCCGATTTTTTCCCGCAACGCCCCCATCGCACCAGCATCCGAAAGATCGCTCGCCAAACAAGGAACCCCCTCCGACCGCAAAGCCGATGCCCGCTCTTCGCCTGCCGTAACCCCCAAAACCCGAAACCCTTCTTCCCTCAAAATAAAAGCTGCGGCTCCCCCGAGGAAGCCGCAGCCTGCAATCAAAACCTGACGCATCCGAAAACGCTTCAGTTGAAGTTAAAACGAATCTTCAATTTCGCGCGCTTGGCGTTATACTTCGCTTTGCGACGCGCTTTCTGGGTCGGAGTTTCAAAGGCTCGCAAACGACGCACTTCGTCCATAATCCCTTCAGAATCAAGCTTCCCTTTCAAACGCTTCAGCGCACGATCGATGGGCTCTCCTTTTTTTACAATGACTTCCGGCATAAATTCACCTACTTTCTGTTCTTTCTAAAATACGAAATTCTTGGCGAACCTATTCGCGCCAACCCCTCTTGTCAAACCTTTTGTCGAACAATCCGACACGCCAGCAAAAACCCGAAAGCAATAA
>DYNR01000017.1 GCA_020720945.1 Chthoniobacter flavus
AAAAAACACTGACAAGGCCGTTATGCCTTCCCCCCTCTCTCCGCGCCTTGCGACACCAAAAAACCTCGCGTTTTCCCTCCTCTCCTCCCCCTCCGGAAACACCCGCCAACCCCTCCCAACCTCCCAAAACGAAGAAAACCGCCCTCCCTCCAACCGCTTGATTTCAAACAACCTCCCCTCCAACTCCACCCCCCTCCCCTCTTTTTCGCAAAATCGGTCAAGCGTTTTTTGCCTCCCAACCCCACCTTTATTTTCCGGAGTTCTTACTTTTTCCTTGAGGCTTCGCCCCCCCGTTTTTATGCTCCGAGGCAACAGAGGACGAACTGGCAGAAATGCCTGTGAATAACTTGTTAATGACTTTGGAAACCCCCATTTTTACCCTGTGTCCCTCAAGGACTTGCTCCAGCGATGCACTTTTTGCCCCGCCGGCGGGAAAGTGCCGCATTTTTTCGGGTCATTTTTTTAACTCCTTGCAATCGAATATGTTACGGATCTATCTCCCGAAAAAAACGCTCTCCTCCGGGGCCGCAAAAACGGCTCCCGACCGCCTGAAATCCCCGCGGAACCTTGATTTTCAAGGCTTTCTGGTCGCCGCCCCGCAAAACCCTCCTCTTCGTGCATAACTCATGGGAACCAAACCAAAAACCACTCCTTGGGACGAGCTTCTCGAACTAGTCAAAACCCGCATCAGCACCGATGCGTTCGACCGCTGGTTTTCTGCCCTAAAATGGCTCGGCGACGACGGAAAAAGCTGGGCAATCCAAGTTCCAAACGCTATCCATATCTTCTTTCTGGAAAGCAATTTTTCTCCAACCATCGAGGCGGCTTTAGCTGAAATCGTCCCCGGCGGTCGCAAAATCAACTTCGTGACTGCGGAACTGGAGGAAAAAACCCCGCAACCCGCGCCGAGTGCCGAGGACTCCGAACCCGCCGCCCCCCGCAAAACAGAACGCCCGGAAGAACGACGGGGCTCCCCCCTGAATCCCCGAAACACCTTCGCCGCTTTCGTTGTTGGCGCAAATAATGAGTTTGCCTACGCCGCCGCCGAAGCCGTCGCAAATGCTCCCGCCAGAAAGTTTAATCCCCTTTTCATCTACGGTGCCAGCGGTCTAGGAAAAACACACCTCCTCCACGGCATCGGCCACGCGGTCATCGCCAACAAAAAGAACGCAAAAATCGCCTACCTCACCAGCGAACAGTTCACCAACGAGTTCATCGATGCCATCCAGCACAAATCTCTGGCGGCATTCCGCAAAAAATACCGCCACGCGGATGTTTTGATGATCGATGACATCCATTTTTTGTGTGGCAAAGAACGCTCGCAAGAAGAGTTTTTCCACACTTTCAACGCCCTCCACGACGGGCACAAACAGATCGTCCTTTCCAGCGATAAACCCCCGAGCGAAATCGATAATTTAGAACAACGGCTCGTTTCTCGTTTCGAATGGGGAATGACGGCGGAATTGCAACCCCCCGACATGGAAACCCGCATCGCCATCCTCCGCAGCAAAGCCGAGACTCTCCACATCCGGGTCGAACCCTGGATCATGGAGTTCTTGGCCGACCGCATCCGAAACAATGTCCGCCGACTAGAGGGCGCCATCACCCGCGTCGCCACTTACCAGTCCATGAACGGCCAGTCCATGAACGGCAGGGAAATCTCGAAACAAATCCTAGAAAATCTCCTGCGCGACATTTTCCAAGAACAAGTCCGCAAAACCGTCTCGATCGAACAAATCCAGAAGAAGGTCGCAGAGCATTACGATGTCCGCCTCGCCGACATGACCAGCAAACGCAGACCTGCAAACATCGCTTTCCCGCGTCAAATCGCCATGTATCTTTCGAGGGAGCTAACCACGGCTTCGCTGTCGGAAATCGGCGAATCCTTTGGCGGCAGAGACCACGGCACGGTCATCCACGCAAACAAACAGGTCAAAACACAAATCGAAAAAGACGACCGCGTCCGCACCGCCGTCGAAGCCATCGCCAACCAACTCCAACGATAACCGATGCGCAGGCTCGGATGGCTCCCTTTTTCCCCCCCAGCAAGCGCGGACTTTTCTCCTGCGCTTGCCCGGTTGCGGCGGCATTCTCTCGGAATCCTCGCCGTCCTCGCCGCATTTTTCTTGAGCCTGCCCGGCGCAAACTGGGGCAAATACGAGTGCTGGAACTACGACCAAATGGGGCATCTGTCTCTCCAAAAAAATGGCCTTCCCCAACACTACCTCAAACCTCCTCTCCACACCTACCTGAACCAACTCCTCCTTCTACCCCCCACCTCGTTCTTGCTTGAAAAAGTCTTCCGCGTCCGCCCCTCAGTCCAACACGATTGGAAATTGCTCGCGTCCCGCCTCCTGACGATTTCGATGTTCGCCGCATCCGTCTGGTTTTTTTACACATCCGCCCTGCGAGGTTGCAACGAAACCCAAGCGGGAGCCCTCGCTTTGCTTTACGCCACCAGCGCAGGAATCCTCTCTTTTGACCGTTTCCTCACGGCGGATACCCCCCTCCTGTTTTGGATGACGGCAGCCTTCTTATCCGCGCTAAAAGCAGCGGAAAACCGCAGCACCGCATGGGCGATTGCAAGCGGTCTCCTCGCCGGGCTTGCCACCGCCAACAAATACAACGGCCTCTGGGCTTGCGCCGCCCTCCCCGCCGCCCTATTTGCCTCCATTGGATGGCGTTGCGCACTCACCCGTCCCTTCTGGGCGGGCACTATCGCCATGCCCACCGGCTTTATCCTCGGAAACCCCGGAACCGTCTTGGACAGCCAGCGATTCTTTGAAGACTTTTACTACAACCTGATCACGGCTCCCGCTTATGACGGCGACACGACCTCCCACGGCTATCTCCGCTTTTTTTCCCAACTCCCGGACCGATCGGCTGGCCTTCCTCCCTTCTGCTCGCCCTAGCCCTCCTTGCGATAATCTTTCTCTTTCTGCGAAAACAACTTCCGAAACAATCCGCCCCTCTCCTCTTTGCCGCCTTGACCGTTTTCCTCCTCTACTACCTCTCCATCGGCAAATTTCCCCGCATGGCCACCCGCTTCGTGATGCCTTCACTCCCTTTTCTCTTCCTCTTGGCAACCCCCGCCCTCGCCCTTCTACCAAAAAAATCAACCGCCATCACCGCCGCGTTTTCCCTCTTGCTCGCCTACAACGCCATCTCGTGCATCGATGTCGGCTTGCGTTTCCTCGGAGACCCACGGATGGATGCCTACGAATGGATCAAAACCAATATCCCACAAACGGCGACCATCGAAAACTCCTACGCCCCGAACTGGCGCAGAATCCCCAACTACCGCCCAAAAATCGAAAGGATGCCAACCGTCACGGGACGCGCCAACCTCTTCGCCAACCTCTTCAAACAAGACACCCTCCTGACTTCCGTCATATCCAGGCACGAAACCGACGAAAACGCCGCCTCGGTTTTTACCCCGGAAGCCCTCGCCGCCCGCAACCCGGACGCCATCGCATTCTCTTCGCAAGTCTTTGAATGGACGGGCGATGACTCCGTCCAACAATTTTACCAACGCCTCGACCGCGAAGAGCTAGGCTACAAAAAAGGCTACGAAAAAACCGCCCGCAAAAAACTCCCTTGGACTTACCCGACCTCCATTGATTTCATCGCACAAAGAATGATCATCCTCGTCCGAAAAACTTCCCCCCAAGACGAAAATCGGCTTTAATCACCCCGCAAACCACTAGCATCCCATGAATCCTTCAATCCTCGCATCCCGCGCCCTCACCCTGGCAAAAATCGCCGCCACCCTTTTCGTCCTCCTCCTTTTCTTCGTCCTCATCGCTTCGTTCGTCGTTTCCTTCCAGACGATCCGCGGGGACGAAGTCGCCGTAAAAGAGACTTGGTCACAAGGGGTTATCAACGAAACCTTCCCCGCAAAAACCTACACCCTCTTCCCCGCTTTCACACAAAAACTCTACCCCTACAAAATTTCCCAAGAGGTCTATGTGATGAACGATGACCCGAGCGACCCGAACGACGGTCGCCCGAAGGACAGCTACCTCGTGCAATCTGCCGACCAGCAAGATATGCGCATCAGCCTCGCCATCCAATGGCGCCGCGACCCACAACGAATCGTCGAACTCCACAAAACCGTAGGCGACAGCATCGAGGAACGCATCCTCCGCCCAGAGCTCCAACGCATCGTCAAAGATGCCGCCACCGTCCGCACCGCCCTCCAAGCCTACTCGGGCGAAGGCCTCGTCAACCTCCAAAACGAAATCCTAGAAAACCTCCGCGACAAAGAGGGCGAACTCTACAAACGCGGCGTGATCGTAGATAACTTCGTCATCCAACACATCGGCCTCGACCCGACCTATGTCAAAGAAATCACCGAACGCCAGGTCGCCATCCAAGCCCGCCTAAAAAATATCGAACAAACCAAAGCCGCCCAAGCCGCCGCCGAAAAAGCAAAAGCCGAAGCCCAAGCGAATTACGAAAAAATGGTCGTAGAAGCCAACCGCGATAAACAAGTCGGCATCCTCTCCGCCGAAAAACAGGCCCAACAAGAAGTCCTCGGCGCAGAAGCCGCCAAGAAAAAAACCGTCCTCGCCGCCGAAGGCGAAAAAGAATCGGGCGAACTCCGCGCTAAAGCAATCGTCGCGGTCGGCAACGCGGAAGCCGAAGCCATCAAAATGAAAATGCTCGCCTACTCGGGCGCCGGCGCAGAAAATTTCGTCAAAATGGAAGTGGCAAAATCACTCGCGGATGCCTACAAAAACATCGACGGCTACCTCCCCGGCGACATGAATGTCATGCTCCTTTCCGAAAAATACGAAGGCGCGGTCAACCTCCTCGCCGACCCCAAACGGAAGGAAAAATAACCGCTCGCCAAAAAAAAATAAAACTATGAATTGTCTCTTTGATCTAAAAAACGAAATCGCCGTGGTGATCGGGGCCACGGGCGCGCTCGGAGGAACGATGGCGGAAGCCCTGGCCTCGGCTGGCGCAAAAGTAGTCGTCGCAGGCAGAAATGAGGAACGCGGCAAAGAACGGGTGGATTCGATCACGGCAAACGGCGGGATCGCCCACTTCCTCCCCGTCGATGCAAGCAGCAAAACAAGCGTCCAAACTCTCTGCGAAGCAACAACTTCCACATTTGGACTCGCAACCGTTTTGGTGAACGCCGCCGGCGGAAACTCCCCTTCCGTGACGGCGACTCCCGAGCATCCTTTCGAGGCGATTTCGACGGAAGACTGGGCTGCCAGCTTCGACTTGAACCTCGTGGGCGGCGCCCTCATCCCCTGCCAAGTCTTCGGCCCTGCCATGGTCGCTGCCGGTCGGGGCAGCATCATCAACATCGCCAGCGTCTCCTCCCACCTCCCGCTTTCGAGAGTTGTCGCCTACTCGGCAGCAAAAGCCGCCGTCCTCAACCTCAGCCGCTTTCTCGCCCGCGAATGGGCCCAAGCCGGTGTCCGCGTGAACACGATCACCCCAGGCTTCTTCCCCGCCGACCAAAACCGCCGCCTCCTCTTTGAAGAAGATGGCTCCCCGACCCCAAGGGCAAAAACAATCCTCGGCCACACCCCGATGAACCGCTTCGGCGACCCGAAAGAACTCGCAGGTGCCGCCATCTTCTTGGCATCGGAAAAAGCCAGCGGGTTTATCACGGGAACGGACATCCGCGTGGACGGCGGCTTCCTTTCCCAGACGATCTAGCCCCAAAAGCGAAAAGTGGCGGAAAAATTTGAAACTCCAACGGCTTGCGGCATCCCGGCCCCCGCCTCGCCGCACGCGCTCCCTCGCCTCCTAAAAAAACTCTGGTCCACTCTCGCAAAACTCCGCACCTGCGACCGGTGGCTTTTGGGCGCGTTACTCGCCGCCGCGTTGCTAGGTGCCCAAGGCTTTTCGTGGGGAAAATTCGATTGCCTAAACCCGGATGCCATGGCTTTCCGTAGCCTGTTCGTCAAAAATCGCCCCCCTCTCCACCCGGAAGACTTCTACAAACCCCCTCTCTACACCTACGCCGGCCACTTTCTTGCCCGCGTCCCCGCGATGGCTCTCAGCACCCCGTTCCTCCTCGCCGGCAAAGAAAAACGCGACGAAATGTTCTTCCGCATCCGCCTTTCTCTGATGCGGATTTTTAACCTCTGCCTGTTCGCCGGCACGGTCGTTCTGGCATTCAAAATGATCTCGGATGCCTTCGGGCTTTTCCCCGCCCGCTCTCTCGCCTGGCTCTTCGCCACCTCCGCCGGTTTCATCCCTTACCAAATCTACCTGACCTCCGACCTCGCGCTCACCTTCACGATCCTCCTTTCGCTCTCCCTCGCCTACGCCGTATCTCGCTCGCCAGGCAACTGGGTTTCTTTTTTTGCTGGTCTCGCCGTAGGTCTCGCAACGGCAACGAAATACAACGGTCTCGCCGCCGCGATTGCCCTCCCCCTCGCCCACGCCATGGCGCCAGACCCCAACGGTGCCACCGCTTTTCTCAAACGAAAATCCACATGGCTTTCCGCCTTCGCCATCCCCATCGGCTTCCTCATCGGAAATCCCTACGCACTCATCAACTTCAAAAAATTCTTCGCCGATTTCTACTACAACTACGAAACAACGCCCGTTTACGGCGGGCAAATAGGAGGTTCTGGCTACACCCGCTTTTTCGAACTTTTCGGAGAAATCTACGGATGGCCTGCTTCGTTCACCCTCCTTCTCCTCGTCGCCGCAAGCTTTGCTTTCTTCCTGGAAAAATCGCCTCTCCCAAAAAATCCCCCCCGCCTTTCCTCCGCGGCAAAACTCTGGATTCTCAGCGCCGCCATTTTTGCTTTCTACACTTGGAAAATCGGCGCATTCCCCAGGATGACCACCCGCTTTGTCCTGCCCGTCGCCCCCCTGCTCCTCCTCCTCGCCGCCGCAGGCTTTGCCTCCCTATCTCGCCACAAAAAAATTCTTTTCTCGCTCTTCGCCTCCCTCGTCGCCTACAACCTCGTTTGCGGTTTCTATGTCGGCCGACTTTTCCGCCTCGACCCCAGGATGCTCCTGCTACCCGCAATATCTTCCGAAGCAAAAACTTCCGACCAAAAAACCACCGCAGAAGCCAGCAAGTCACTCCCCGCCATCGACCTGCAAACATCGAAAAAAATCCTCGTCAAAAAAATGCCGAAAGGCCTGAAACGGGCGGAATCCTTCGAGAAAATTTTTGCCGAAAACCAAACCATGATGGCGATGAAAGACCGCTGGCAAACCGAGTTTGATACAAGTTGGTTCTCGCAAGAACAACGCTCCCTCAGAAACCCCGACTGGATCGTCTGGAGTTCCGTGGACTTGGAAGATGCCGTAAAACCACACTACGAAGCTCTATTTCTCCCGAGTTCTGGCTATCGCGTGATTTTTGATGCCGCAAGCCCTCCCCTCCCCGATTGGGTTTACCCGCAACACCCCGACTTCCTGCTCAACCGCACGACATTCTGGAAAAAATCATCCTAACCCCCTGATTTGAAGGACGCTATCTCCTCAGGTTATGGTGCAACTTTCCCGTTTTTCCCTAAATCCTTGCCAAGAACCCCGGCAATGAAAAGATGAATATCGTCCAAAACACTGTAAAGACACGGGATCAATACCATCGTCAGCAACGATGCAAAGGTCAGCCCAAAAACGATAGCTTGGGCCATGGGTGCCAAAAATTGCTCCTGTCCTGACGAAGTAAAGGCTAGATTCATCAACCCCACAACCGTCGTTGCCGTAGTCAAAAAAACAGGGCGGAACCGCACCTTCCCGCTCTCCATGACGGAGCGCCACCGCAAATGCCGCGAAACGCAAAACGGCTGGTGGCGGATGTTTGCCTCCGCATCGCCTGACCCTTCGTGCCTCCTCCGATTCACAAAATCCACCAGCACCACCGAATTGTTGACCACGATCCCCGCCAACGCAATCGTCCCCATCACCGACATCAAACCAATCGGTTCCCCCATCGCAAGCAACCCCAAAATAACCCCGACAATCCCAAACGGAATCACCGCCATAATCACCACAGGCTGAAAAAAGGAATTGGTGATCACGGCAAGCAATGCGTAAATCAAAAGCAACGCGACCACGCTCGCAAATTTCATCGCCCCAAGGCTCTTTTCCGTATCCTCGTTTTCCCCGCTCAAACGAATCCTGCAACCGGGGTGCTCCGCCAAAATCTCGGGCAACCACCCACGGATTTTTTCGTTCGCATCCACAGAAGTCAAAACCCTTTCGTCCACATCGGACGATACCGTCACCACCCTCTCCGAATTCAGCCGATTGATCCTCGGCAACCCGCTGCTCCTCTCGATTTCCGCAACGGAAGACAAATCGACCGCTTTTCCTTCCCGATTGATAACCCGATACGCGAAAAGCACTTCCGGATCATTGCGAAAACGCTCTGCCACCTTGACTCGCAAAATCACCTCCTCGTCTCCCCACCGCAACCTCCCCGCTTCGATCCCCCGAAAGCCCGCCTGCAACGCCGCACCCACCGCTTGCGCATCCAACCCCGCACGCGCCGCCCTCATGTCGTCCACCCGCACGAGCAACTCGGTCTTTCCAGCAGGAAAATCACTGCCCACATTCAGCGCCCCCGGCAACTCCTTGAGCCGTTTCTCCACCTTTTCCGCCGCTGCAACCATCGCGGGAAAATCCGTTCCCAAAATTTCTACATTCACCGCCCGCCCCACCGGAGGCCCTCCCTCTTCCACCTTCGCCGTCGCAGAAATAAACTCGGGAAACTCCAGCAACAACCGCCGCAAATCCCTCGAAATTTCCGACGGCCTCCGGGCCCGCGGGTTCTCCTCGTCGATGTCAACCGTCACCATCGCCAAGTTCGTCCCATACTGCAAAAACTGGTCTCGCGAATCCAGCCTCGCCCCGATCCTGGTAACAAGAGCAACCAAATCGTCTTTGGGCAATACCTCCACAATCCTCTTTTCTAACCTCGCCACCACCTCGCGGGTCTGCTCCAACGAATGATCCCGGGGCAATTCCACCTTCACCAAAATCACATCGGCAAAATCCGTCGAAAAAAGCTTGAACGGCACTGCCCCGACCCCGACCAAAACCCCGGCCCCAACCAGAACCAAAAAGAAAATACCTACACAAAAATACCTGTAACGCAATGAGATAGCCAGCAGATGCAGATAAAACTCGACGACCGCAGACAAAAAAACATCCACCGCTTCCCGCATCTCGGCATAAGTCAAACGAACCACGCGCAACCCTTTCCCAAACACTCCTCTCGGCACTTCCGCTAAAATCCCTTCCGCAGATCGCTCCTTGCGAACGAAATCAGCAATATGGCTCGGCAAAACGAAAAACGCCTGCATAAGCGAAAATACCAGCGTGGAAATCACGACCACGGGCACGATCACCAAAAATTTCCCGATAATCCCATCACCCCAAATCAACGGCAAAAACGCTGCAACCGTCGTGCTAACACTCCCCAACACCGGCCAAAAAACCTCGTCTGTCCCTTCAACCGCCGCCTCGACTGCCCTCTTCCCCTGCTGGATCAAACGGTAAGAGTTTTCGCTGATTACAACGGCATCGTCCACGACCATCCCGAGCGCCATAATCATCCCGAACAGAGAAAGCAAATTGATGGAATACCCGCCCAAATAAAGGACAAGAAAAGAACCGGCAAAAGAAATCGGGATCCCGATCGCTACCACGATCGCCATCCGCCAATCCAAAAATAACACGAGCAACACCGTCACCAACAACAATGCCTGCACCCCATTCTGAAAAACCGTGTTGATCCGCGTCCGGATAAACCGCGTCGAATCGTTCACCACCTGCGTCTCGACCTGCGGAGGAAACTCTTTTGCAGCCAACGAAAACACCTCCCGGCACTTCTCGACCGTCACCACGGCATCCGCCCCTTTCTTCTTCACGATCAAAAAGGAAACCGCGGGACGCAAGTTCGCCTGCCCCAGCGTCCGAGGCTCTTCAGAACGGTCAACAAATGTCGCAACCTCTTGTAACAGAACAACCTTCCCACCTTGCATCTTGACGGGAATCTCGCCGAGTTGCCCCACATCCGTGATTTCTCCCAACACCCGGACTACCCGCTGCCCCCCGTCCGCATCAAACCGTCCCCCGACCACATTCTTGTTCTTCCTCCGCACCGCTTCGGCGACTTCTTCGTAGGAAACCCCCAAACCCTGCAAACGAAACGGATCAATTTCGATCCAGATCTCCCGGTCGTCCAACCCGTCCACCAACACATCGGAAACCCCTGCCACCATTTTCAAATCCCTCTTCAAACGGACGAGCTTTTCCCGGAACGAATGCAAATCGAACCCCGGCGGATACGATGCCGTAAAAGTGACCAGCGGAAAGGGCAAATCAAAATTCTCTACCACCGGCGCTTCGATGCTTGCCGGCAACTTCGCCCTCGCCTTATCAACCGCCTGCCGCACTTCGTCCAACGACGCAGATATGTCCCCAACCCCCGAATCCATCTCCAAAAAAATGTTGGAAAAATAATCCTCGGAGGACGAATACATCTTGTTCACCCCGCCAACCTTGATCACCTCTTCTTCGATCGGAACCGTAATCGTTTTCTCGATCTCCTCGGCGGAACTCGTCGCGGGATCGACCACCGTGATCGAAAGAAAATCTGTCGTGATGTCGGGAAAAAGGTCGAGCTTCAACCGGGTCGTCGCCGACAAAAATCCTGCAGCCAGCACAACGATGCACAACAAGTTGGCTGCCACACGGTTATTGACACTCCAACGCGGTATATTCATCCCTTCATCCCCCTTTTTTTCCCGCTATCCAGATTCAGGTTCATGACAAACTGGACGCTAACGAATCTGGACTTTGTCCCCCACCCGCAACCCTTCAAAAACAGGATAAAAACCGTCGATTTCTGGTCCTACCACGACTTCCGATAAAACGGGCTCCCCCTCCCCCGCATCCTCCCAAACCAGACTCTTCCGGCCACTAAAGCGGACAGCCCGCACGGGCACAAACGGAACTCCTTCAAACTGACGCACTTCCGAACGCACCACCCCTTGCAACCCCCCAGGCAATCCCGCTCCCCTATTTTCTAAAACCGCTTCCACCCGAAAAAGCCGCGTCGCAGGATCCGCCGAAACCGAACAAAAATCGATCTTCGGATGCAAAAGAATCCCCGGATGCGAAGGAAGCGTCAACCCGATTTCTTTTCCCGTCGGAAAGGCCGCCAAATCGCTCTCGCTGACCGCAAAACGAACCCGCAAACGCTGCAAATCAAGCACCGTCGCCACAGGCTGATTGACATTGACCGCATCTCCCCGATCCACCAGACGCTCGTTGACTGTCCCGGCAAACGGGGCACGGACGACATGGCGGTTCAACCTCTCCGTCACCTCCGCTAACACCATCTGGTCGGCTCTCGCCGCCGCCGCCTGCATCTGGTATGCTGTCTCGGAAATCGCCCGCGACTGGATGAGTTTTGCAGCCTCCGCAAGAAGCCTCTTCGTTTCGTCCGCCTTTGTCTTCGCTTGCTCCACCGCAATTTTCGCCAGCGTGTCATCGAGACGAACCAACGCCTGCCCCGCCTCAACCTTCTCTCCAGGCTCAACAAAAGTTTCTACCACCCGCCCCGAAACTTCCGCAGGCACATCGGCCTCCATCCACGGCCGCAAATCCGCCGCATACCTCCGCGCCTGCGAAACCGTGCGCTCTTCGACCCGCACAACATCGGGCACCCGTGGCCTCAACTGCGCTCTCTCTTCCTCGTATCGCTTCTGGTCGCGGACGGCAACCGAATACCGGACCGATGCTAAAAACAAAAAAAACACGGTCAGCCCCAACGCCAAAAAACCCAAAACAACCCTCTTCGTCCGCCGCGAAAATTTCATCGTTCCTCTCCTCCTCCCTCAGCCAACCTCCCCCGTCTCTCCTTGCCGCAACTTGGCATCCTCGCGCCGCCCCGCAAAAAAAGACCTCAGCAAAAACGCGCACTCCTCGCCTCGCACCCCTGCCGTAATTTCGCTCCGGTGGTTCAACCCCGGCATCTGCAAAAGATTGATGGCTCCTCCCGCCGCCCCGCCCCGCAAATCCGAACACCCAAAAACCACCCTCCGCAAACGGACATGGACAATCGCCCCCGCACACATCGGGCACGGTTCCTTGGTCACATAAAGGTCGCACTCGTTCAAACGCCAGTCGTCCACGACAGACTCGGCTTGCGTGATCGCAAGCATCTCGGCGTGCGCCGTGGCATCCTTCAGCATTTCTACTTGGTTGGATGCCCTCGCAATCACCCGCCCGGCACGGACTACGACAGCCCCGATCGGCACTTCCCCGTCGGCTTCCGCCCGCCTCGCCATCCGCAGTGCCTCGCCCATGAAATAGGCATCGGACTGCAAATCAACGAACCCTTCTTCATCCCCAAAAGGCGAAGCTATGCCCAATTCCATAACCGGAAGAAAAGATTCCCCCTCCTCCGCCTTTGCGGAGCAAAGGTCAAATAATCCCCGCTTTTTTCAGCGTCGAAAATGCCCCGTTCTTGGAAACGGTCTTCAACGCGCGCGCGGTAAGTTTGACGGTGACAAACTTCTTCAACTCCGGCACCCAAATTCTTTTCGTCTGGAGATTGGGCACAAACTCGCGTGGCACCACCTTGGTGACATGCATCCCGATCCCACCTTTTTTCTTCGCCAAACCGCGGCGGTGAATTTTCGAACCCTTGGCAGGCTTGGCTCCCGTAATACTGCAAATGCGTGACATGTTTTTATCGTTCCTTTTCTAAATATCTGTTTTCTTCGGAGGGAGGGTTAAGCTACTCCCGTCGTTTGCGCTGTCAAGCCGTTTTTTGATAGCAAATTCAAATCGGCATCTACCATGATCTTCACCAAATCCTTGAACTTGGTTTTCGGCTCCCAGCCGATCTGCTTTTTCGCTTTGGACGCATCGCCGATCAAAAGCTCGACTTCCGCCGGCCTCTCGTAGCGCTGGTCGTAACGGACATGCTCCTGCCAATCCAAATCGAGATGAGAAAACGCCTCGACAACGAAGTCTTTGACCGTCTGGGTCTCTCCCGTCGCGAGAACATAGTCGTCCCCTTCCTCGGCCTGCATCATCATCCACATACCCTCGACATACTCGGGCGCGTAGCCCCAGTCCCGCTTGGCATCCAAATTTCCTAAAAAAAGCTCTTTCTGCAACCCGAGCTTGATCGCCGCCGCCGCACGGGAAATCTTGCGGGTAACAAAGGTCTCGCCGCGCCGCGGGCTTTCGTGGTTGAACAAAATCCCGTTGGTCGTATGCATCCCGTAGCTCTCGCGGTAGTTGACCGTAGCCCAATACGCAAAAACCTTCGCGACCCCATACGGGCTCCTCGGCCAAAACGGCGTCGTCTCTTTTTGCGGCACTTCTTGCACCTTCCCAAACATCTCGCTGCTCGACGCCTGATAAAAACGGGTCTTGACCCCGCTCTCGTGAATGGCTTCCAAAATACGGATCGTCCCGACCCCCGTGACATCCGCCGTGTATTCGGGTATGTCGAAACTCACCCGCACATGGCTCTGCGCCCCAAGATGATAGATCTCATCGGGCTGCAAGTTGTAAATCAGTTTCACCAAATTCACCGAATCCGCCAAATCCCCGTAATGCAAAAACAGGCGCACCCCGTTGACATGCGGGTCTTGGTAAAGATGGTCGATCCTGCTGGTGTTAAAAGTGCTGGCTCGGCGGATAATGCCGTGGACTTCGTAGCCTTTCGATAAAAGCAAATCGGCAAGATAGGAACCGTCTTGTCCGGTGATGCCGGTGATTAGTGCGCGTTTCATGTGTTTTGGTTTGGTATCTAAAAAAACAAAATGTAGCCCGTTGTGCTACCCCTGTTCGCCCCCGCTGGCAAGACTAAATTAAATTTTTTCCAGGGCTTTCCTCTGCTCTTCTAAAATCCGCCGGATGCCGACCTTCCCCGCCTCCATCATCCCCGCAAGTTGCTCTTCCGTAAACACCGCCTCCTCCCCGCTCGCCTGCAACTCGATCAACTCCATTCCCTCGGTCATCACCAAATTCAAATCAACCGCCACATCCTTGTCTTCCTCGTAATCCAAATCCAACAAAATCTCCCCGCCCAAAACCCCCAGACTCACCGCGGCAACCAAACTCTTCAACGGGCTTCTACGGGTTTTCCCTTCCGCCACAAGACGCTTTCCCGCCAACCCGATCGCGACACACGCTCCCGTGATAGACGCTGTCCGCGTCCCTCCATCCGCCTGCAAAACATCGCAATCAACCCACATCGTCCTCTGCCCAAGTGCATCTAAATCAACGGCTGCGCGCAACGACCTGCCGATCAACCGCTGGATCTCTACCGACCTCCCGTCCACTTTCCCACGCGCCACATCCCGAGGTTTCCTGTCGAGCGTCGAATACGGCAACATATTGTATTCCGCCGTCAACCACCCCCCGCTCACCCCTTGGTCTTTCATCCACCGCGGCACCCCCTCTTGCACGCAAACTGCGCAAATGACTTTCGTGCAACCAAATGAAACGAGCACGGACCCGTAAGCGTTCGGCGCTACCCCTGTTTGAAATGTGATCGGGCGGACTTCTCTGTTGGTTCGGTTGGTTCTCGGCATACGGCTTCCGATACTTGCCCCCCTCCCCCCGTTTTACAACAGATTTTTTCACCCTCCGCAAACCTCCCCGCAATCCCCAATTCGCAATTCCCTGCCCCTCTTCTCTTTTCGGTTGATTTAAAAAAAACCTCCTCTACAATTTACGCAAATGAGCGCTTTCCTCCTCCGTTGGTTTGTCACCACCCTTTCTGTTTCCTTCGCCACCCTCCTGATTCCAGGGATATCCGCCGGCCCCGTTCTTCCCTTCATCGGGGCTTGCCTCCTCCTCGGCATCATCAACGCGTTCGTCCGCCCCATCCTGATGCTGCTCTGCTTCCCTCTCATCCTCCTCTCGATGGGACTCTTCATCTTCGTCATCAACGCCCTCCTCCTGCTCTTCGTTTCTTCGATTGTTCCTTCGTTTCATGTGGACGGCTTCTGGTCCGCTTTCTTTGGCTCCATCGTCATCAGCATCACCAGTTGGGCTCTCAGCTCAGTCTTCAGAACCAGCGACGGCAAAATGCATGTCATCACCCACCACGGAAAAATCCGCGAGGCGAACGAGCAGATGAAACGCGCCAATGCGCGAGTCGTAAACGATTGAACGCAAGAATGTTCCCCTCGAAAACCTCCCCCACAAAACCCTCCCCGCGCACGCTGGTAAAATTTTGCGGGTTCACTCTTGCGGACGACGCGAAAGCCGCCATCGACCTCGGTGCCGATGCCCTAGGATTCAACTTTTACCCGAAATCTAAAAGGGCTCTCCGCTTCCCTTCGGACCTAGACTGGATCGCCGCCCTCCCCGCATCCGCCTCGAAAGTCGCCGTTGTCGTGAATGCGGAAAAAAACCTCCTCTCCGGCCTGCTGGCCTCCGGCGTTTTCGATTTCATCCAATTCCACGGCGACGAGGACGCTGCCTCTTGCTCGTCTTGCCCGCTCCCGTGGATCAAAGCCCTCCCCGCAGGCTCTCCACCCGACCTCTGCTCCCAGTGGAAAACCGATTACCTCCTTTTCGATGCCATCGCGGACCCCGGCGAATACGGCGGCACGGGCAAACTGGCAAACTGGTCGTGGGTTTCGGATTTCGCAAAAAACAACCGGGAAAAAAAAATTCTCCTCGCGGGCGGGCTAACCCCAAAAAATGTCCGGCAAGCGATCCTGTCAACACGCCCGTTCGCCGTCGATACCGCGGGAGGCATCGAGTCTTCTCC
>DYNR01000497.1 GCA_020720945.1 Chthoniobacter flavus
AACACCCGCCCTGGCACCCCATGCAAATATCCCGCCGCGCATTCATCGCATCACTCTTGGGCATCCCTTTCCTCGGCGCATCGGCAGCGGGATACATGCGGTTTTGGGAACCTGAGCATCTGGAAATCACCGAAAAAAATGCACGCATCGGAGGCTTGAAAAATAAAATTCGGATCCTTCATCTCTCCGATTTTCACGCTTCGGAAGCCGTGTCCTACGACTACATCGAATCCGCCGTCCAATCCTCCTTGTCCTGCCGCCCCGATCTGGTTTTTTTGACAGGAGATTTTATCACTTGGACGCTGGAACAACAGGAACGATATGCGGAAATCCTGTCACAACTGTCGCAAAAACATCCGACCTTTGCCTGCATCGGGAATCACGACGGCGGACGCTGGGCGGGGTCTTCCCACGGATACCCGACCTTTGACCGCGTGCAACAGTTGCTGGAAAAAAGCGGCATCACCCTCCTGTTCAACCAAAGCGCATCCGTGAAAATCAAAGACCAATCCCTAGATGTCATCGGTCTCGGAGACCTTTGGTCGAACGATGCCAAACCAGAAATTCTCTTGGACCGAAAAAGAACCCAAAAACGCCCCGTCCTTTTGCTTTGCCACAATCCAGACACAAAAGAAATCGTGAAGCACTACGATTGGGACATCATGTTTTCAGGCCACACGCATGGAGGGCAGCTAGTGATTCCATGGATCGGAACCCGCCCCTTTCTGCCAGTCAAAGACAAGCGCTACGCCGAAGGCTTGCTCCCCTTCGAAGGCAAGTGGATCCATATAACAAGAGGCATCGGAAACCTGCACGGTTTGCGCTTCAACTGCCGTCCGGAGATCAGCATCGTGACGCTGTCCTAACCCTGTGCCCAGTGTCTAATCAATCCAAAATCCTCGCGTAATCCGCACTCCTATTTGCAAATGATTGAATAACAGAACGATTCAAACAGCGCATCAAAAGATTTTCCGCATACGATGCGGGAAGGAGAAGAGAAAAAGAGAAAAGCGGTAAGAGAAAAGGGAAGGCTAACCGCCGTGCGCAGGATTCTGATTTCTGACTCCTGAATTCTGAATACCACTGTTTTTTCTTGCCACCCGATAAGGTTTCCCCTTGTTTTTTGCTACACGAAAACCGCTATGCCGACTTCTTACGAACTCAAACAAATCGAGGAAATTCGC
>DYNR01000227.1 GCA_020720945.1 Chthoniobacter flavus
GAGGCATTGTTTCCGGTATGCGCCGGGGGGAATTTTGCGTAATTTTTTGAATTCCGCGGTGAGTCGGGTCGAGGATTGGAAGCCTGTTTTTTCGGCGATCAGCTCGATGCTCATGTCGCTTTTTGCGAGAAGTTTGGCGGCGGCTTCTATGCGGATGCGGATAATTTCTTCTAAAGGCGACCTGCCTAGGAAGGCGCGGAACCTGCGTTCGAATGCCCTGCGGGCGATGGGGACATGCTCGAGGACATCGGGGACGGAAATCGAGTTGCAGGCGTTGGCGCGGATGAAGCGGAGGGCGGCGGAAATGTGTTTGTCGTTGATGCAGAGTATGTCGCTCGAAGGGCGGACAACGACTTCTAGGGGTTGGAAGAGAAGGAAGTTTTTTCTGATAGATTTTCGCTCGAATCCCATGCAGACCCAGTTGGCGGCTTCGGTGCCGATTTTGTCCCAAGGGATCGAAACGCTCGAAAGGGCGATCGGCAAATCCAAGCAAAATTCTTCGATGTTTCCGACGCCGACGATGGCGAGGTTTTCAGGGATTTCGATTTCCAGGTGGAGAGCGGCTTTTAGGACGCGGGCTGCCATCATGTCGCCGCTGGCAAAAACCGCGCAAGGTTTGGGTAGGGAAAAAACCCAGCGGTGCAGTTTTTCGTCGTCCGCTTCGATGAAATTTCCGTTCATCGGCGGGTGTTTCGGGTAGGTTTTTTTTGGGTCGAAAATGTCTTGGTCGCATTGCTCGATGGCAGAAAGAAACCCTGTGATGCGGAGGTCTGCCGAGGGGTTTCCACCGGGGAAGCCGATGGCACCAAACGAAGAAAAGCCGAGAGAGAGCAGGTGCTCGGCGGCGAGTTTCCCGGTGGTTGCGTGGTCGTATCCGATTTGTGCCATGTCAGGGAACCTTTTGCCGCCGTGGATGTTAACGATAATTGGGGCGATATCTTGGGCGAGGGAAAACAGGTCGTCTCTCCCGAACATTCCGATCGCGGCATCGGGGTTCCATTTTTTTGCATTGAGGAAACCTTCCGGGTTTCTCGGGAAAGTCAGGGTATCCCAGTGATGGGGAGCCTGGGAAAACTTTGCGATGGCGGCACGCAACGCCCAAAGGAACTTCGGGATAAAAAGGGCGATTCTGCGATTTTTTTTCGTTTTCATCGGGCGGGGGAATGCGGGGGATCAGGAGGAGTGTTTTTCGTTTTTTTCGGGAAGGCGGGATGCGGGAGCGATGCCGGAAGTGCGCAATTTGGTGGCGAGGTTTGTAGCGATTTGCGAGTGGCCTGCGTCGTCTGGATGGATAAAATCCGTGGTGTAGAGGAGGTGGTCCGGCATCAGGTCGTTTTTTTCCCAGAAGTGGACAGAGGGGAAGCGGGCGGCGAGGTCTTCATTTATTTTGCAGTAAGCGAGCGTGTGGTGCTGCCAGATTTTGTGTTCTTTTGCGAAGTGTAGGAGGTCCGTGGAAAGCCCGATGACGGCGATGGGTCGGTGGGGAGTTTGCGCTGTGAGCGTTTGCAAAAAATACTCTAGGCGGCGTTTGTATTCTTCGGGTTCGTAGGTTCCGATCATGTTGCATCCGGCGCGGAGAGTCGCAAAGTCCCAGTCCTTTCTGTTTGCGAAGTAGTCCGCCAAGTGCGGTTCGAAGTGGCAGGAACCTCCCATGCCCAGGTTCAAAACATCGATCCCGAGTTGTCGGGCGGTTTGTTCGGTGTAGCATCCGGGTTGGAAAAAAGAGTTGGCACCCATGGTCAAAGACGATCCGTAGGCGAGCCAGCGGGTGGCAGGTTTTTCTTCGGGGGAGGGGGGGCGGACGGGGAATCCGAGAGTATCCAGCCCGCCAAAAACCACGCTTTCCCGCCCGAGCCAAATGCGCCAAACCGTTGGGGCAAAACGGCTTTTGGCGAATCGGTTTTCGGTGAAGTAGGAAAAAGCAACGGGGGATTCGAGCAGGAGCCATTTTGTTTTTCCTGCGGGAACGATGTGCTCTGCGTGGATAAAATCCCCGCGAAAAACATAAATGCGCGAATCGGATTCTAGGGCAGACAAGCAGAGGCGGACCCGGGGGGCATCGGTGACAAAACGGATTTCTGCACCCGCCGATTTCGTCATGACCAGATGGGCCAAGGCGTTGGTTTCGGGGTGTTCGCGCACCGGTTTCGGGAATCGTTGTAGGAGTTTTCCTGTGGGGGTGTCCGTGAAATCTTCTATGTTGTGAAATTCAGCAATCGAAAGATCCATAATGGGGGGAACACTAGCAGGGCAAAAAGTTTGGGCAACCGCTAGAACATGGGACATGGCACAGTTTTTGGTGGGAGACGGGGCATTTTTTTTTGGCTAGTTTACGGGGGAAGCGAATGCGCTTTTTTTTCTAACGCAATCAATAACAACCAGATCCGAAGAATTTCCCACATTTTCCAGCCCATGAAAAAGTCACTTCCCGTCCTTGCTGCAATTTCCGTTTTTTGCCTGTTTTCGTTTTCATTGATTTACGCCCAAGATGCCGCATCTTCCGATGGGAAAGAGTGGCAAAACGCTGGCGGAAAATTTACGGATGCGGAAGTGCAGGCGACATTGGCAAAGTTTCCGAAAGAGCTAGAATACGGAGTCCAGCATATGGGGGTTCGTTTGAGGGACGGGGTTGAGTTGGCCACCACCGTTTTTTCTCCCAAAGGAGAAGGCAAATGGCCGACCGTTTATGTCTGCACGCCTTATGGGCGCAAGGGTGGGGCGACGAAATTCCCTTCCGTCCCGTCCGGAAGCCCGTTTGTTTGTGTTGTGCAGGATGCGCGAGGGACGGGAGATTCCGGCGGGAAGCCTCTTGCCGACTACATCAGCAGCGAAAACGAAATCGCGGATACTTCCGATACGATCGACTGGATCGCAAAGCAACCGTGGAGCAACGGCAGGGTCGGGATGACTGGCGGCAGCGGGCACGGGATGGCGGCGGCCATGGCTTACTACTCCAAAAACCCCCACCTCGTCGTGGTGCGCCCCGACAATAGTGCCGGCAATACTTATCTCTATTGGAGTTTTGAAAATGGCGTTCGGAGAAAGACTTACGAATGGTTGACCAACCGGGGGATGCGAAAAAACGATTGGCCGAAGCCGACCCTTTACTCTTACGACGAGCAGAGGTGGAACAAGATCTGCGATGCGGCTACCAACAACCCGACGGTGTATATCGGGAACGACAAATGGTTCAATTTTTTCGGGGATTCGGCGTTGGATTTCTTCGAGAAATTTGCTCCGACCGGAAAGGTTTTTCTCGGCGTCGATGCGGGAGCGCACGGGGGGCACTGCGACAAAGGGTTGAAATTCAAAATCAAAGGGCCGACCACACCCGCCGCCCCCGTCCCCAGTTTTCTCGATGTTTTGACAGGGAAGAGCAAACCGGAAAAATCGCAACTGGTTTATTCGGTTTTGGGAGATGCCGGCGACCCGACTGCGCCTGGCAACATCAAGAAAGTGGTATCTTCTTGGCCGCCAGCATCTAGCCCGACCAAGTTTTATCTTACCGCCCAAGGAGGATTGACCGAAAAGCCTGCGGTGGCAGAAGGCAAGCGGGAGTTTGCGTATGATCCGGCAAAGCCTGCGCCATCGTTGGGGGGAGGGTGGTCGTTTGGCAACGATCCCAATGGGGCGGTGGACCAGCGCCCGACTGCCGAGAGAGCGGATGTTTTGCGTTTTTACAGCGAACCGTTGGCGGAACCGTTGGAAATCGCTGGGAAAATTAAAGCGGATCTTTTTGTTTCGACCGATGCTACGGACACGACTTTTGTCGTCAAACTGGTCGATGTTTATCCTGATGGGCAAGAGATTCTTTTGCGGGAGGGGATCGCTATGGCCCGATACCGCAACGGGTTAGACAAGCCGTCGCCGGTGGAGGTAGGCAAGGTTTTCGAGATGAGTTTTCCGTGCAACAGCATCGCGGCAGTATTTAATAAAGGGCACAAAATAGGGGTTTTTGTGACTAGCAGCAGCAGTCCCTCATACGAGGTACACCCCAATACCTACGAACCGGTGAGCAGTCCGCAAGGGTTCAAGGTTGCAAACCAGACGGTTTATTGTTCGCCCAAGGAAGCGTCCTGCGTGATTTTGCCCGTGGTGAAATAATTGCAGA
>DYNR01000498.1 GCA_020720945.1 Chthoniobacter flavus
AGTTGCGCCCCGATTGGCTTCCGCCGAGAAAATAGCAAAAAATTTCGTCATAGTCCCAATCCAGATTTCATGGCGCGAACAAAGCAGTCGATATCGTTACGAGAGGCGAGGCTGCGGACTCCAATTCGCCCCAGCAGCATCGGAAGTGCCGGGCCGAAAGCTTGCTCCAGTGCCGCAATTTCCATAGCAACGGTATCGCAGAGCGTCTCTTGCGTGTAAGAGCGGGCCAATGCCAAGGCATCCATCCCACGCAGAAAATTGAGGTTGAGTTTCACGATTGCCGCCATTTTTTCATAGTTCAGACGGTCCGGTGTATCCGTAGTCTGGTGGTAGTGCTGCCAGTGGCCACAGCTCAGGAAGAAATACGGCACACCCCGTTTGCGGAAAGCACTGTGGTCGCTCATGTCGCCCACATAACGGTTGAGCGTGGCGGCGACTTTCAGAGTCTCGGGATGCGGGGCGTAGGTAAACGCCTTCTGCAATTCGGGATGGCTCTCGACACCCATCACAAAAACCAAGCTTTCCAACCCTGGAACACCTGGCACATCGTGGCCGACCAAGTCCATGATGAGTGCGCTGTGAACGCCCTCCGGCTTCATTTGATGCGCCGCAAAATAGTTGCTCCCCATGCTGTCCGAGAGGAAATACGGAGGTTCCTCGGAATCAAAAATCGCAACGATTAAATCGCGTTCGAACAAGCAATTCCCCACCGCAGCCTCCGCAACGGAAAGCGCAATCGCCACCGCCGCCGCATTGTCATCCGCACAAGGCGCATCGATCACGCTATCGTAGTGGGCACCGATGAGCATCGGAGCTTTTCCCGCGCCTGCGCGACCTGGAATCACCCCGATCAAATTCACAAAATCTTGCTCCCCACTCCGGAAAGGCATCCGGATAGAATCCCCAGCGTAAGGGCGGCATCCGATGGCTTCCATGCGGCGCAGCAAAACCGCTTCCGCCTCCGCGTGTCCGGGGCGTCCAACTTTCCTCCCATACGAAAAGCAGATGCTCTCGACATCGCGACGAAGGGTGGTTGATAATTCGCTAACCGATTGGTTTGGTTGGTTCATAATAGTTGAAAAGTGGCAGTGGTAAAAATTCAAAAATCATCCCGACCGGAGAGGCGGGCTTCCATTTCATCGGCGGTGATGAGGGTGGTCATGAGAACCC
>DYNR01000499.1 GCA_020720945.1 Chthoniobacter flavus
GCTTTCTCTGAATGCACGCAAAAGCAATGATCTGTAGATTTCAGGACTTTTTGCCCCGTATTTTTTGATGCCTGAAATTTTGTTCAGGGAATGCGGTGCGCGATTTTTTCTGCGATTGCGGCAAATTCTCTTGCGGTAGCGGACTCCGGGTCGGAGAGCACGAAGGGGATGCCTTCGTCTGCCGACTTGCGCAATGCGGGTTCAATCGGGAGGTTTCCTAGCAAAGGAACCCCAATCCGCCCGGCTTCCTTCTCCCCTCCGCCTGTCCCAAAAATATCGTATTTTTTCCCATCTCCCGGACACAAAAAATAGCTCATGTTTTCCACCAATCCGAGCACTTCGACTCCCGTTTTTTGAAACATTGCCACCGCTTTGCGCGCATCAATCAAAGCCATTTCTTGTGGGGTCGTCACCACCACTGCCCCGTCCAGAGCAACCGTTTGGACAATCGTAAGCTGGATGTCGCCGGTTCCAGGAGGCAAGTCGAGTACCAAATAATCCAAATCGCCCCACGCCACCTGTTTCAAAAATTGCTGGGTGTAACGGGTGACCATGGGCCCGCGCAAAACAATCGGCGAGTCGCCCGGAACAAAAAACCCCATCGACATGAGTTTGATCCCGCAACGCTCCAAAGGCAAAATCCGATCGTTTTCGTCGGCCAAAGGATTTTCGGTAGCACCGAACATCAAGGGGATGCTCGGCCCGTAAATATCACAGTCGCAAAGACCTACTTTAGCGTGCGCGGAAAGTGCCACGGCGAGGTTTGCGGCGACGGTGGACTTCCCGACCCCGCCTTTTCCGCTGGCGACAGCAAGGATGCGGCGGACTCCTTCAATTTTTACCGGCCCCAGGTTTCCTTCCGTTCCTACCGCTTGCACGGGGGTAGAGTCCGCCCGGATTTCCACCGAAACAGCGACTTCTTTTGCGCCTCCGAATCCTGCCAACACGCCTTCGACGCTCCTCTGGATTTCCTCTGCCACCTTCGGGTCGCCCGTGGTCAACGCCAGAAAAACCTCGATTTTTTCCGGCGAAAAACGGACTTCCTTGACCAAGCCAAAGGACACGATATCGCGGCTAAAACCGGGATACTTTACCGTTTTGAGCAGCTTGAGAATTTCTTCTTGGCGGTTTGATTCGGACATATCATCGAGCATACGCCGAAAC
>DYNR01000228.1 GCA_020720945.1 Chthoniobacter flavus
AGTGATGCGATGAATGCGCGGCGGGATATTTGCATGGGGTGCCAGGGCGGGTGTTCCGCAATGGATTACCCGGCGATGGCGGCGGTTGCCAGCGCAGCGATCCCTTCGCCTCGTCCGATGAAACCAATCCGTTCGTTGGTGGTTGCTTTGATTCCGATTTGCTTGGGCTGAATCCCTAATTCTTTTGCCATCGCTTCGCGCATGGCGGGAATATGGGGTGCGATTTTTGGGGCTTCGGCGATGATTGTTGCGTCGATGTTGCTGATGTCGAAGTAGTTGACGCAGAGGATTTCCCGGACTTTTTGTAAAATCCGCAGGCTGCACATACCGGCGAGCGAGGGGTCGGAGGGCGGGAAGTGAAAGCCGATGTCGTTTTCGCCTGCGGCACCGAGGAGCGCGTCGGCGATCGCGTGGATGAGGACATCGGCGTCGGAGTGCCCGTCCAACCCGAACGGGGAATCGATGCGGACTCCGCCGAGAATGAGGGGGCGGTTTGCGATGGTCCGGTGGACATCGTAGCCGATGCCGACGCGGATCATAAGCCGAGGTCCATGTTGCCGCTGGAAATGACGGCGGAGTATTTGTCGGGGATGGTCGGGTGGGGGGCGAGATCCACTTTTCCGCCTGCGGCTTCGACGAGCAAAACTCCCGCAGCGATGTCCCAGAGATTGATCTGGCTTTCGATATATGCGTCGAGGCGACCGCAGGAAACATAAGCGACATCGAGGGCGGCGCTGCCCATGGCGCGGCATTTTTTTGCCGAGCGAACCATGCGTTCAAAAATCGGCATCCCTTTGTCGATGGCCTCGGAGGATTTCGAGAAGCCGACGGTGAGGATGGCTTCGGAAAGTTCAGTGCGGTCGCTGACGCGGATCGGGTGTCCGTTGAGGGTGGCGGGAGAACCGCTGACGACGGTCCAAAGCTCTTCGCGCATCGGGTCGTAAATGACTCCGAGGAGGAGCTTTCCGTTTTTTCTCAAGGCGATCGAGACGCAGAAGTGGGGGATGGCGTAAAAGAAATTTACGGTTCCATCGATGGGGTCGATGATCCATTGGTATTCGCTGGATTGGTCGCCGCGAATGCCTTCTTCCCCATAGACGGCAAAATTTGGATGGGCGGAAAGCAAGATGTTTTCGATCAGGTCTTGGGAGCGGCGGTCGAGGTCGATTTTTATGTCGTGCGCCTCGTTTGCAGCGACGGAAAGAGGTTTTCCGAAGTTGGAGCGGAGGAGGCCACCGGCGGCGAGAGCGGCATCTTTGGCCAGTTGTAAAAGAGATTCGGGAGAAGGTGTCATTTGTTTTTTGTTGCGATGGCGGCGAATTCTTCGGGGAATTTTTCCAAGAAGCTTTGGGTCGGCCAAGAGGCGGCTTCCCCGAAAGCGCAGACGGTTCTTCCCGCGATGTTGTCCGCGATACTTTTGAGTTTTTTCGGATCGTTTTCCACTCCGCCGCCGGCGAGCATACGGGAGGACATTTTTGCCATCCAGAGGCTGCCTTCGCGGCAAGGCGTGCATTGGCCGCAACTTTCGTGGGCGTAGAAGAGGTTCAAATTGTTCAGCGTTTCGACCATGTTGCGGGTGTCGTCCATGACGATCACGCCGCCGCTGCCGATCATGGTTCCCGCGCCCGCCAAGGAAGCTGCATCCATGACGAGATCTAGGACATCGATTTCTTGGTCGAGCATAGTGCCGTCGGGGCCTTTGACCTTCCGTTTGATTTTTTCGTCGGCGCGGAGGACTTTGGCGGAGCTACCGCCGGGGATGATTGCCTTGAAGGAACGACCGGGTTTTGGACCGCCGCAAATGTCGTAAAGGAGTTCGCGCAAGGTGACGGCACCTGCGGGCAACTCGTAGGCACCGGGGCGTTGGACATCGCCGCTCACGCACAGGGTGCGGGTGCCGCCGTCGCCCGGAGTCCCCATTTTTGCGTATTCTTCGGGACCGAGTCGGAGGATGTGGGGGATGTGGCAGATGGTTTCTACATTGTTGACCACGGTGGGGTTCATGTAGAGCCCGAAAACGGCGGGGAAGTAAGGGGGTTTGATGCGGGGGTAGGGGCGTTTGCCTTCGAGGGATTCGATCAGGCTGGTTTCCTCGCCGCAAATATATGCGCCAGCTCCTTGATGGACAAAGACATCGAGCGAAAAACCCGTTCCGAGGATGTTCGTTCCGAGGAAGCCGGCAGCCTTGGCTTCGGCAATCGCGGCGGCCACGATTTTTGCGGCGGCGGGAAACTCGCAACGGATGTAGATGTAGGCGAGTTTCACCCCGAGGGCGAAGCTGGAAATGGCGACCCCTTCGATGAGCTGGTGGGGGTCTTCGTGCAAGATGTAACGGTCTTTGAAAGTGCCCGGCTCGGACTCGTCCCCATTGACCACGAGGTAGTGGGGTTTCCCGTCGTCCTGTTTGATGAAGCTCCATTTGATGCCGCAGGGGAAGCCGGCGCCGCCGCGGCCCCGGAGGTTCGCTGCTTTCACGGCATCGATGATGGCGGAGGGCGTCATGGAAAGCGCTTTGCGGAGTTGTTCGTAACCGCCGTGGGCGACATAAGTTTTGAGGTCGGGCGCGTAGCCCGGTTGGGTCAAGTTGCCGAAAATGATGCGGCGCTCCTTCGGGTGCGGGGCTGGATGGATGCAGGACATGGTGAAAAAAGTTTGCGGTTCGGTGGGCGTGTTGCTGCGTATCAGTTTGCTGGAGAAGTAGATCGGGAGAGCAAGGAAGGGACATCTTCCGGGGCGACCCGCTCGTGCAGTTCGTCGTTGACCATGCAGACGGGAGCGGAGCCGCAACTGGCCAAGCACTCCACGAACTCGATGCTGTAGTTGCCGTCCGGGGAAACGGGCATTCCGTCGCCGTGGTGGGCGCGGGCCTCCTCGATGTCTATGCCGATGGTCTCGCAAAATTTTTCGTAGAGGTCTTTGCTGCCCGCCAAGGCGCAAGAAAGGGTGCGGCAGACGCGGATGATATTTTTTCCTGG
This sequence comes from Chthoniobacter flavus, assembly GCA_020720945.1. Taxonomy (GTDB): domain Bacteria; phylum Verrucomicrobiota; class Verrucomicrobiia; order Chthoniobacterales; family DYNR01; genus DYNR01. The sequence continues at coordinate 2,976 of DYNR01000228.1, forward strand.
GGCGGTTTGGCGGAACCAGGGGTAGAAGGTTACCAGCTCGTAGATGTTGATGGGCTGGAGGTCGAGTTTTGCCGCGATCCATTCGATGCCGCTCGGGTCGATGTGGCCGAAGTGGTTTTGCCAGAGGTGGATCAGGGGGAGAGATGCGCTCCGTTTCGAGACCGGGTAATGGGAGAGGATCTCGTTGGCTTCGAGGATGAAATTTGCCGGGATCGAATCGGCTTGCCTGCCTCCGTTTGCTGTGGTGTTTCCTGTCATGTCGTTTCCCTTTGTTTTTGGTGCCCGATGTTCCCAAAAAAAGCCGTTCGTTCCAACCTGTTTTTTCCGAGGCTCACATTTTCCCTAACACATCGAGGTAAGATCGGTCGGTGACTTCGCGGGTTTCGGGGTCGAAGGATTCCACTTTCATGCTTTTTAAGAACCACTGCCCGTCGATTTTTTGCGCCGACACGACTTCAAATCGTTTGGTGAGGCGGCCGTTCCAGTCGTAGCCTTCCACGCGGAGGAGCGCGCCGCTGGCTTGGTCGATCCAGACACGGGCGACGGCGTAAACCGATTGGCGGTTGTGCGGGTGAAGCTCTAGGCGGTGGGCATCGCGGAGGCGGATTTTTTCTTTGCCGAGGTATTTGGCTTCTGGCCAATAGAGGAAGCGGAGAGCCAAATCCTCGTAGGTCAAACTGCTGCCCCGGACTTTTTCTTCCGCTTTTGCCGCGCGGAGAGGAGATTGCCGCCCGCCCGTGCGCAAGAGCAAATCCGAACTGTTTTCACCTAGCCGCAAAATGACGGCTTCTTCGGGGTCGGAGAACTCGTAGCGGATTTCGCCGTTTTCCAAAAAAATGCCGAAGGGGACTTCCGATTTGTCGGTTCGCAGGCGGGCGTTGAGGCTTGCTTGTTGGTTGGTTTGGTTGACGCGGGCGTCGCGCAGGATTTCTTGGGCGGAAGGGGTGGAGTCGGCGCAGAGGGGCGGCAAGCAGGAAGACGCGATGCCGAGGAACGCGGCGAAGAGAGAAAGAAAAGGCTTCGTTTTTTTTGGAGTTTGCATTTTTTTTTAGAAGTAT
>DYNR01000229.1 GCA_020720945.1 Chthoniobacter flavus
GCAGTTATCTCACGGATTCAGGTTCAATTTTAAGTTTCCTTTCGGTCTAAAACTTGCTTTGATTGCCACGAATTTTCACTTTGCGACTTATGGACTTACAGACAGCTATCGGCATCACTCCCGAAAAAAGGGGCACTCCTCTCAACGACCCGTTTTTGTTTGAATACGCAAACCTGAAACTGGCGGCGCTGGGACAACCAATCTTCGGAAAAACCCAAGACTACCCGTTCCTCCACCTGACGGCTTCCCTGCTCCGCGATTACCAGGAAAAAAGCCGCCTGCTCGACGGCCATCTCTGCCCTGCCGACTCCCGCATCCAGGCTTTCCTCGACCGCTTTTTGGCAGGCCTCCCGCAAGAAGAACCCCGCCCGACTTTGCCCCGCGATACTTTTGTCGTGGACCGGCACGGCCTTTCCAGGATGCTCTCGCTCCCTGCCGATGGCGATTATTTTTGCTCGGACATCGTGGAAACCTACCGCCTCCACCAAGGTGTCCTCCACAACCCGCGCAGCGACCGCCGCACGACCCAAGGCGTTTTCCACATCTGCGAGGGCGGTCTCGGTGCGCCCGGCGACAAATACTCCGTCCCCCAAGTGGTCTTCTGCCGCCTTCTCCAAAAGGCGCTAAATGCCCCTCGCTCCCTCATGGAACTGCCCTTCACGCATGGGCAGGAAGCGAAAGCCGCACTCTGGGTTTCCGTCCTTTTGCGCCCGATTGTTTGCCCTACTGTCCCCGGTGCAATCTCGGAAAAACGCTACGAATGCCGCTTCTTCACCCCAGGCAACCTCGTCGGAAACTTGGATTTCGTCGAAAGCGTTTTCGGCAACGCGGGCGACCCGTTCCTCCCAGAAAACGACGCGGCACTCGACTCGGACGGTTGGACGGGACACACCGGTTGCGTCATCCTCGCCCCTCACATCGTCGATTGCACGAAAAAGGAACTCGGCCTCCCCCATGTAAGCCAAGCCACGGAACACCAAAAAAATGACGGGATGTGCTGGGAGCGCGAGGACGAACGCTACAACGACGGCAAAGCATTCAAAATCACGGCCCGCGACGCTTCGGGCGTAATCGTCACGATCATTGCCGACAACTACTTCGGATACTGCAAAAAAGAGGTCAAAACACAGATCAGTTTTTCGGCAAACCTCTACGGCTTGACGGAAGAAGAGCACTCGGGCGGCGCTCTGGCTTTCCCTTCCTACGACCTCGGCGAGGAGTTCCGGCTCCCCCCCGAACTCCCTGACAACGATTACACTTTTGTCGAACTCACCCATAACGAAGGCACCATCATGGATGTCCAAGACGGGGGCTGGGCCATCGACAAACGCTACAAAAACATCATTTACATCCCGGAAAACGCTTACTTTTCTCTGCCCTCCCAATCGATTTCTTGGGACCGTTGCGGCGTGACGGTTTCGATCCACCTCCACCCCGGCGTGACTTATGTTTATCCGAGCGGCTACCAGGTGGAAATGGTCCGCCGCCACACGGGACGCCGCTGGAGGCTCATCGGCACGGTCGCCGAAGGCACTTACTGCCACAAACCTTGCACGGTTTCGGGCGGTGGAAAAAGCGAAATCTCGAAGTCCATCGCCGACGCCATGATCTACGGCCCGGTCATCATCGCGGACTTCGCCCACGACTTTGACCTCGTGGAAGAAATCATCAGCAAGGAATACGGCCAACGCTACCGCGACCCCGCCCGCCGCCCGGTAAAAGGCCGCCCGATTCTCTCCGAAGACCGCTCCTTGGGCAGCGTCATCAAACTCCTCACCCCCTCTTGGGATTACACGGACGAATACAACGAATGGCTGAACAAAATCCCCTACTACATCAAGGAGCTAGTCTTTGTCGTCAAGCGCTTCTGGAAACCGGATTGGGGCACGGATTGGCGTAGCCGTTTCAATGTGGACTTGGTCAATGGCACTTGGGGCAACGAACTGAAATACCGCAAAAGCCGCCTCGTTTCGCAATACCTCCGCGTGGGCTATGCACCGGACGGGGCATGGCGCACTTTCGGCCTCCGCAAAGATTTTTCGCCCGCCCAAAAATTGCAACTGGAAGACGACATCACCGCTTCCGCCGTTTTCCCGAAAGAACGGGTCGAAGGCCTGGCTTCTGCCGTCGATTCCCCCTGCGTCAAAATCACACAAAACTGCGAATACCGCCTCTTCCAGCGCCCGGATGACGCGATCCACCGCGGCTACGACAAACGCACGGAAGCCGATATGTCCATGCCGGGCAACTTTTTCAGCAACTACGCCCCGCTTTCGCGCGAAGACGGCCTCGCAATCCTCAACGACACGATCCGCTTCGAGCAATACACGGACCCCGTCAAAAAACTGGTCAACGCCTTCGTGGAAGCCAAAACACCTTCGTTCATCGCCCTGCCCTCGCACCCCCGCATCGTCGATGGCAAAGTAACGAAAAACCCGCGCTACCTCCAAGACCGCGACGATTTGGTGGACCCCCGCTCTTACTACCTCGGGCATCTGGCTCCCCGCCTTTTCCGACGCCTCCGCTCGGACCAAGCAGTCCCGATCCCCGTGACCGCCGTATTGCCCGGCCATCGCAACAATCCGCCGGACGAGGGTGTCCGCGCCTTGGCGGTCTTCAACCCGATCCACTACTTGCCGCTCCCAGAATTTTTCATGGAAGTGATTTCGAGCATGACGGGAAAAAGCCCTTCGACCACCGGCGCAGGCAGCGAAGGTGCCTTGACCAAAGGCCCCTTCAACGCCCTGCTCCCCATCGTGGACTTGAATAACGCCCTCGTCTCCTACCTGCTCACCAGCCACCCAGTTTTCATTTCAGCCGCAGGATTCGTCGGCCCAAATTGCCGCGTGGATCACGACATCAGCCTCCTCGTCCCAGAAATCTGGTGCCGCATGAAACCGAAGGAACGCTGCCCGGAATGGCTCATCAAACACGGGATGCTGGAAAAATGCTCGGACATTCCCCACAAAGGACAAACCATCCAAGGCAGCATCCTCGGCTACCGCATCACCGATAAATTTGTCGCCCGCATCTTCGGCAGAATGTTCGCGAACCCCGCCGCCGTCTTCCCGCAAGAAATGCTCCAACCGGAAACCCAAGACCTCGATGTCTTCGCCGACGGCATCGACAATATGCTCTCGACCCACAAACGGGTCGCCGCCACTTACTTCGAAGACGGTTCCATCGAAGGCGCTTGCCCCCCTCTCAACGCCCTTCTCCACATCATGCGCGACGGCCAATGGCAAGGCCACACCATCGCCTCCCCGGAAGTCCGCGCCCTCTTCGACCGCGAAACGATGCTGCGGAGCGACTGGTATCAAGCGCGTCTCCTCTGCCGCCAAAAACTCCAAACCGCCCTCTGGAAACGCCACATCCTTAGCTTGGAAAACTTCCTCCACATGCGCGCTCACGAAGGCGAAGCCGCCCGCCTCCAAATCCCCGAACGCCTCGCCAACGCCCGCAGGACTTTGGAGGAAACCCAAACGGATTCTTACCTGGATTCCCTCCGCGGAACCCTCGGCACTGACCCGTTTTTCCACCGCTAAAAAAACGCCCTCCCCATGCCTTACAGGATTTGCAAAACCATCGAAATCGAAAACGGCCACCAGCTTTCCACCCACCCCGACAACTGCCGCTTCCCCCACGGCCATAGCCGCAAAGTGGACTTCATCTTGGAAGCCGATTCCCTCGATGCCCGTTCGATGGTTTGCGATTTCAAAATCATCAAGGATGCCGTCGGCCCCCTCATCGACCGCTACGACCACGCCCTTTGCATGAACTCCGCCGACCCGATGTTCCCCGTTCTCCGCGAAGCTTACGGGGAGCGCATCATCGCCTTTCCCGACACCGACCCCACCACCGAACTGCTGGCAAAAACTTTCTACGACCTCGCCTCGGAGGCCCTCCGCAGCTACTCGGAAAACAAAGAAAAAAAATATCCCCTCCCCCCTTCCGTCCGCCTCGTCCGCGTCCGCGTCTCAGAAACCTCTTCCTCCTGGGCCGAATTCTCCCCATCCTAAAAACTCCCCCCC
>DYNR01000230.1 GCA_020720945.1 Chthoniobacter flavus
CAAAGATTCTCCGGACAACCCCAAAAGAGCGGCGATGTGACTGCTCGGAGCGTTGTGGACTGTCTCGGGGAAAAGTAGCGGACTCGCCCCCGCCGCACCTTTCAAATAAACCCCGTCATAAAATCTCCTCGTGTAAATCACCCCACCATCGGAAGTCGCATAAAAAATGGACACCCTCTTGCCCACCAAATCTTCAACCGAAAAACCCGCATCCTCCACGCAAGCCAACGCTGCCCCAACCGCACAATGCGAAATCAAACTGGAACGCCGCATCCTCGGTTCCCTCGCCGTTCTTTCCAGCACCTCACCCGGCACCTGCATCGTCAAAAAAATGGAATCGCCTATGCTCGCCGCCATCTCAACGACTTCTGCAACCTCCCCCCCGAGAATGGCTTGCGTCACTCCTTCTAAATCCCCCCCCAACGGCGTCACCCACCCTGCCCCCAAAATCCGCGCACTCGAAAAAACCGTCTTCATACCGCTTCAAAAAGGATGGATGCGTTGCTCCCCCCAAATCCGAACGAGTTGGAAAGAACTTTTTTCGGCGGCGGAAATGCGCCGCCGGGCAACACCAACCGCAAGGGCAATTCCGGATCCGCCTCCCGAAGGTTCGCTTGCACCGGACAAAATCCATCTACTAGTGCCATGACACAAAAAACGGCTTCGATCGCCCCCGCCGCCCCTAACGCATGTCCGGTCAATGCTTTGGTGCTACTGACGGGAACCCCGCCGGGAAACAACCGCGCAATTGCCCGCCCTTCACACGCATCGTTGATCGGGGTCGCCGTCCCGTGCGCGTTCACATACCCGACCTCTTCGGGAGCGCAACCCGCCACCCGGAGTGCTTCTCGCATCGACTCGAAAGGCCCTTTCCCGCTCGGATCGGGTTGCGTCAAATGATGCGTGTCGGTGAACGCCCCATACCCTGCCACCCGCGCCAAAGGCCTCGCCCCCGCCGCGTCCGCAGAATCTTCGCTTTCCAACAATAACACCGCCGCCCCTTCTCCCAACAAAAGCCCCGTCCGATTTTTGTCAAACGGACGACACTTCTCCGGACTCGCCGCCCGCAAAGAATCAAACCCCATAAAAACCAACCTCGCCAACGCATCGTATCCACCGCAAACCACCCGCTCCGCCGCCCCCGATGCGACCAGTTGCCACGCCTGTCCTACCGCGTTCGTCCCGGATGCACACGCGTTGGAAACAATCTGCGGCGCCACTTCCCACCCGTTGGCTTCCACCAAATCCAACGCCGCCTGCTGCGGCATATAATCCCGCACCTTCCCCCTGAAATCTCTCGCTTTTTTCTTCGTGTAAATCTCGTGATAAAACTCTTCCCCCTCACTCATCCCCCCGCTAGTCGTCCCAAACAAAACTGCGTCCGGCACAAACCCCGGCCTCCTCTCTGCCGCCTTTTGCCACCCGTGCCAAAGCATCCGCGAAACCCGGTGCGCCCGCCGCCCCCCCAATCCTCCAACCTCCGGCAACAACAAATCTTCGACCTGCCCCGCGCTCCGCGACTGGCACCCTTCAACAGAAAAAAAACGCACCGGCCCCGTCCCGTCCTTCCCCTCTCGCAACGCCCTGGCAACCTCCTGCCATTCCCCGCCAACAGCACTGATGCTCCCAACTCCAGAAACTACGACTCTCCGCAACGCTCCCATCTCTCCTGCCCGGTCAACCCCCCGCATCTTGCCGTGTCGCAACGCGCATCACGGGAAACGCGAACCGCAATTTCAACTCCCCATCCAAATGGATTTCTATGTGATACACCCCGAAAGACGGGAACTGCACTCCCCCAAAAAAATTCACATTGGTCGCATGGGACTCCAAGCTATTCAACGAAAACTGCACCTCGGACGACACCAGCGGTTTCTCCGTTTCCTCATCCAAAAGATAGGACTGCTGCACAAAAGTCCCGTTGCCACCGCACCATCTCGCCCATAAACACAACTTGAAAAAACCCACGGGCACCGAAGGCGTCTGGATCATCGCGATGATGCCGATGAGAGACTGCTGGTTTCCCACCTCGTTCCGCACATCTTCGCAAAGGATGGCCGCCTGCAAATCGGGTGCTATTTTTTCCATGTTCGCTCCCGCTTCACGGATGAAAAATCCCTGCCGCCACCAAACCTCCGACCACCAGTGCCAGCGCAATCCGGTAATATCCAAAAATTGATAACCCGTTCCTGTTCAAGTAAGAAACCATCCACTGGATCGCCACGACCGCCGAAAGCCAAGAAAAAAGCAAACCGAGAAAGAGCGTTCCCGCCCCATAGCTGGCAAGCATCTCTTGCCCGTGCTTGAGCCCGTCGTATCCAGTCGCCGCCGTCAGCGTCACCACCCCGAGCAAAAAACTAAACTCCACCGCCGACCGCAAATTCATCCCGACCAAAATCCCCCCGACAATCGTGACCAAACTCCGGCTCGTCCCAGGCCACATCGCCAAGCACTGGATGATCCCGACCACTACCGCCATCTTCCAAGTCAAATCCTCCAAACAAAAACCCTCGACCCGGCTCTCTTTCCCGTTCTTCCTCTTCCGATACCACGAAACCGCCAGAATCGCCACCCCCCCCACAAACCATGCAAAAATCGTAGGCCACAGCCCAAACTTGTCCCCGGCAAACAGGTAAGCCTTGATCGGTTTCTCAAACAAAAACCCGATGACCGCAGCCGGAAAAAATGCCGCTAACAGGTTGATCCCCAAAGAGAAACCCACCGCATCTTTCCCTAAAAAACCCGCGATAACTTGGAAAACCCTCGCCCGATACAACCCCAAAACCGCCAAAATCGCCCCCACCTGAATGCAAATCGCATACGCGTCCGCCGCCTCGCTAGACGGTATCCCCATCACCCGTTGCGCAAGCAACAAATGCCCCGTGGAACTCACGGGCAAATACTCCGTCACCCCCTCCACAATCCCCAAAACTATCGACTGCCACCAATTCATATCTGATCAAAAAAAATACTCTCCCCCACCGCCAAACAACCAAAAGCAGAGGCAAAAAAATTTGTCCCCTTCCCGCTACTGGCCAATCAAAACAAAAGAAAAAGGACGCTCCAAAATCAAATCGCCACTTCGCCCATCTCTTCGGTGCGGATCCGTATCGCCGTCTCGATCGGCAAAATAAAAATCTTCCCGTCCCCGATCTTCCCTGTCTTCGCCGACGAAGAAATCGCCTGCACCGCCTTCTGGACCATGTCGTCCGACACCACAATTTCGAACTTCACCTTCGGCAAAAAATCAACCGTGTATTCGCTGCCCCGATAAATTTCCGTATGCCCCTTCTGGCGACCGAAACCTTTTACCTCCGTGACCGTCATCCCCTCAATCCCGACTTCGGCCAACGCTTCTTTGACATCTTCCATCTTGAAAGGTTTGATAATTGCTTCGATTTTCTTCATATAGTGATCCGCATATTACACCCGCTGGAATTTTTTGCAACATAAAGAACCTCTTCGATGCCTTTACCCGAAAAACACCCGATGCGCTTCGTCCGCTGGCGACGCTCTTTCTTCTGGAAATACCTGAAGTGCATCCCCCGCCCCAAGCACTTGCACGGAACATGGTTACACCGAAAACTCGGCGACAGCCTCCTCCTCCCTGCCCTCTGGCAACCCGAACGGAAAAAAGTCGCTGCAGGCTTCGCCCTCGGCGCGTTTTTTTCGATGTTCCCGATGCCCCTCCAAACAATCGCCGCCGTTTTCTTCGGCTACATCCTGCGCGTCAACCTCGCTTCGGCGATGGTCGCCGTCTGGATCAGCAACCCGGTCACCACCCCTGCGATCCTTTTCGTCCAATTCAAAATCGGGCAAGCCATCCTCGGCCACTCCCCCCTTTCCCAACAAGACCCCGCCCAAACTTTCGACCTCATCGCGATCTTGAAAGAAGCACCCGCCGCCATCCTCTGCGGTGCCGGTGTCACGGGCTTCCTCCTCTCCGCCATCTCTTACCCTCTCGCCCTCTGGCTCTGGGATGTCCTCTCCGCAAAAATCAAAAAACAGTAGCGGACAGAATTCAG
>DYNR01000231.1 GCA_020720945.1 Chthoniobacter flavus
GGAGGAAGAGAGAAGATTGAAGGAGGAGGAACGGAGGTTGAAAGAAGAAGCACTGGCAAGATTGGCGAGGTTGGAAGAGGAACTGCAAAGGAAAAAGGAAAATTGAAAAAGTAAAAAAGGGGGAGGTGCTGCAGATTGCAGATTGCAGAATGGGGATGAACCACAGAGGCGCGGCGGGGAAGAGAAAGAGAGAAAAGTGGTAAGAGAAAAAGGGAAAGATTCTGAATTCTGAATCCTCTCCCCAGAATTGCAGATTGGGGGGGAGGGAAGCAGTGCCGCGCTTCGTTTTAAAAAATCGTGCGAGGGTTTGGGTTTTCTCTTGCGGAACGGGGGGAAGGGTGCGACCTTACTTCCGATGAACACTTTCCTCGCTTTTATTTCCATGCCTGGGGGCTCCGAGATTTTCATTATCTTTTTGATCGTTCTTTTGCTTTTTGGAGCGCGCAAGTTGCCGGAGTTGGCGCGTGGGTTGGGGCAGAGCCTCAACGAGTTTCGAAGGGCGAAGGATGAGTTTAACCACGAAATCGAGAAGGCTGCCAAAGAGGCCGAGCTGAAGGAAATCGTTGAGGTAAAACCTGCAGGGACGGTGGTCGGGACAGGGCAGACGACGAATCGCTCGTAGGCGGGGGTGCGGTAGCGGGGCTCTTTTTTCGTAGCGTAGGAATCTCTTGTCGTGCAGGGTGTAAGCCATCAAGTCGCTAGGTTTTTCTTTTGCGGGAAGAGGCGGAAGCCGGTTCTCTATCCGTTCGTTTTCGTTTGGATTTTTTTTTCTTTTGCGGCTTCGTCTTTCGCGTTGGAAAAAGGCGAGAGCAAGTTCCGTTTCGTTTCCTTTAATTTGAAGAATTACCAGGTGGGCGAGCCGGCGGGAGGGAGTGCGAGTCGCCGGGGGAAAGCCAAGCCCGCGCAAGAAGTCGAAGCGGTTTTGCGGGGAGTTTCCGAATTGGCACCCGATGCGATCGGGGTTTCCGAGATCGGAGGGAGGGAGGCGGTTCTCGATTTGTGGGGGAGGCTCAAGCAGGCGGGTTTGGATTTGCCGTATTGCACATGGGTGGATAGTCCTAGCGAGAGCAGAAATCTCGCTTTTTTTAGCCGGCATCCGATAGCGGTCGATTGGTCGCGGAGCGAAGTTCCCTTCGAGTTGGACGGGGTGAAGTATTTTTTGCGGAGGGGCATTTTGGATGTTGCTTTGGTGTTGCCGGGGCTTGGGGAAGTGCGGTTTGTGGGGGTGCATTTTAAGTCGAGGTTGAAGACTCGGGAGTTTGACCAAGAAGTGTATCGGCATCGGGAAGCGCGGGAGTTGCGGCATCATGTTTCGAAAATTTTGGGGGAAGACGAGGGGGCGCGGGTCGTGGTGTGGGGGGATTTTAACATGGAAAAAAACGCGCAGGGTTTTCGCGAAGTGGTTTCCGCATTTGGGAAGAAGAGAGTCGCTGCACCGCTTTCGCTGGTGGACAAGAACGGTGAAGTGTGGACGCATTACTGGGAATCTGCCGACATTTATAGCAGGATTGACTACTTGTTTTTGTCCGAAGATTTGGCGAAGAAAGTGGATTTTTCCAGTTCGGGAATCGCGAGTTTTCCAGATTGGTTTCTTGCCAGCGACCACAGACCCTTGTATCTTACGCTCCGATGGAAGCAAAAAAAATGATTTTTCGGAAGTCGGTTCCCTTTGTTGCGCTCGCGGTATCTGCGTTCTTTTTTCCCGTGGGAGTAAAAGCGCAAGGGGTTGATGCCGACAAGCTTTGGTCGCAAATCCAGAAGATGGAGGGCAATCCAAAGACGCACCCCAAAACCCGCCAAGAGGCGATAAAAACGATGCGGGAGCATTTGCGGGAGCATTTGCGGGCGCTGGAAGTTTTTATTGAAAAGTATCCTTCGGATCCGAGGGTTTTCGAAGCGAAGCTGAAGCAGGCGGGGTTGATCGCGTCGCTCGGGACGCTGGAAGACAGCAAGGCCGAGATCGCCAGAGCCTACAAGATGCTCGTCGAACTGGAAAAAACCGAAGGCATATCGCGTGCGCAGGCGGCGGATGCGGCGTTTCAAAAAGCATCTGTTTTGTTTTTGCAGGCGCGGGGACAGGAAGAAAAAATGCGGACTAGCGTGGTGACGGCGGCGATGAATTTTCATCAGCGGTATGCGGGGGACAAGCGTGGACCGCGCTTGCTCGCGGAAGCGGCGACCATCTGCGAGCAGGTGCCAGAGATGCAGAAGAGCTTGTTGGAGACGGCTTTGCGCGATACCGGAGAGCCGCAGTTGCGGGCGCGGGTGCAAGATTCCCTCCGCCAGATCGGATTGGTCGGCTCAAAAATCAATTTCGTGATGCCTCTGCTAAAAGGCGGAGAGTTTGATTTGGCCGCGGAGAAAGGCAAGGCTTCGATGGTTGTTTTTTGGTCGGCGGATTCGCCGCAGAGCATCTACTGGCTTTACGGTTTTTTGCAAAAAGCGGCGACGGTGTCTCCGGCGAACACCTCGATTGTTTTGGTCAGCGTCGATACCTCGCGGGAGCGGGTCGGGCAGATTGTGAAGGATTTGGCGTTGCCTTATCCTGTTTGTTTTGATGGCAAAGGGTGGGATAGCCCGGTGATTCGCGGTTTGGGTGTCAATGCGGTTCCTGCTGTATGGGTGGTTGACCCCGCCGGTCGCCTCGTGACAATCCATGCGAAAAACAGTTTTCTCGACACGCTTAAGAGGTTCGGCGGCAGGTGATTGCGCGGGGCGAGAGGGCGGAAGTTTTTTTTGCGATTTTGGGGTGATATGCCAGCGAAAGAAGGAGCAGGGGAGAAAAGTGTTTGGTTTGTTGCGGGGAACGATGAGTTTGCCGTAAAGAAAAGGGCTTTGGAGTTGTCCGTGGAACTCGCGCCGTCGGGCGACCCGATGGGCGTGGAGGTCATCGATTGCGATGTGGCGACGATGGAAGAAGCGTTCGACAAAATCGCGCTGTCAAAAAATGCGGTGTTGACGATGCCGATGTTTTTCTCGGAAAAGCTCGTCTGGATGAAGAATGTCAGTTTTCTTGCCGATTCCAAGTTGGGGGGAGGCAAAGAACTCATCGAAGAGAGCGACCGTTTTATCGAGATGCTTGCGGCGGGTTTGCCACGCGGGATCCGGCTTTTGATCAGTGCGGTGAGCCCCGACAAGAGGCGGGGCGGTTACAAGAAGCTTTCGGGCATCTCGGTGCATAAAGATTTTACCAAGCAGGATTTTACTTGGGGCGGCGAGGAAGAGGTTGTCCGATGGATTTACGAGCAGGCGAGGAAAAGAGGTTTTTCGATTTCGGCGGATGCGTTAGAAGCGTTGGCGGTGAGGGTGGGAGGGGAGAGCCGGCAGTTGGAAATCGAACTGGATAAGCTTGCGGTCGTCGCGCAAGAAGAGGGAGAAATCGGGGTCGAAACGATACGAGATTTGGTGCCGCCGACTAGGCAGAGTGGGATTTTTGATTTGAGCAACGCCATCGTCGCACGCAATTTGCGGGAGGCATTGAAGCTGCTCGATCAACTTTTCCTGCAAAAAGAAACCGCGATGGGGCTGTTGCTCGCGGCGGTTGTGCCGACAATCCGCAATCTGGTCGTGGTCAAGGAGTTGTGCAAGAAGCACAGGATAAAGCCCGTTTCGATTAACAGCTCCAAGACCTTCACCATCGCAATCGGGCGGCTTCCCGATGGAGCGACGGCGCATTTGCCGCGGAAGAAAGATGGGGGGATTAGCGCTTACTCGCTTTCCATCGCGGCGAAGGGATGCCCAAATTATACGGCACAGGAGTTGGAAAAAGCTTTTTCATTGTGCCGGAAAACGAACTTAACTTTGGTGACAAGTTCGTTGGATTCCAAAATGGTGTTGGGGAAATTGCTCTTGGAAGTTTTGGCCTGACGGGAATCCGTTTTCAAAATGAAAGCGTTTTTTTTCAGCCGAAGCGCACAGGGCCAATGCCGGGTGACGAAAGCCTTTTTGCGGTTCAAATCAGTTTTGCTTTTTTGTTATTTTCTCGGAAGTCTGGGAGTTTGGGGCGAGGAAGTGGTGGTGATG
>DYNR01000232.1 GCA_020720945.1 Chthoniobacter flavus
CTGAATACCGATTTCTGACATAGGGGCAACGGAAGAGAAAATTTGGAGAAAGAAATCGGACGGGATTAGGGGCGGCGCAGAATGATCTCGGTGCTATGAGAAGACGGAGAGTTTTGGGGTGCGTTTGAGGAGCCAGCCAAAGCCGAAAGCGCGCATAAAATTTCTTCGAGGGTGTGCATTTGCTCCCGCAAGTCTTTGGTGGATTCCGCAGTTTTTTCCGCTTTGGAAGCATTGTTTAGCGTGATTTGGTTCATTTGCGAAACCGCTTTGCTGATGAGGTGGATTCCTTGGTTTTGTTCCTTGGAAGCGGAAGCGATTTCGGAAATCAAGGCATCCAGTTCGGTGGAGCGAGAGGAGATGCCGCTGAGGTTTTCGGAGACGGTTTTACTGATTTCAGCACCGAGAAGGCTTTTTTTGACAGCGGCTTCAATTTTTTCGCCCGTTTCCCGAGCGGCGGCAGCACTGCGGCGCGCCAAGTTGCGGACTTCATCGGCGACGACGGCAAACCCGGCTCCCGATTCCCCCGCGCGTGCGGCTTCAACGGCGGCGTTGAGGGCGAGGATGTTGGTTTGGAAAGCGATGTTGTCGATGGTGGCAATGATTTTTGAAATGTCGTTGCTGGATTCCGTAATTTCTTCCATCGCCTGCAACATACCGGCTATTTTGCTCGAACCAGTGCTGGCAGCTTCTTTTGCGGAAGCGGAAATTTTCGTCGCGTGTTCCGAGTGTTGGGCATTTTGGTTTGTCATGCCCGTGAGTTCTTCGAGGCTTGCGCTTGTTTCTTCGATGGCGGCAGCCTGTTGGTTGGCGGAATCTGCCAAATCGGCGCTCGTCTCAGTGAGGTCGGAGGTCACTCCCCCCATGGTTTGGATGCTGTTTTCGATGTGGCGGATTACGGTGTAGAGTGAGCGGGTGATGCTTTGGGCGACCCAGAAGCTGCAAGCACCTGCGAAGACGAGGGTGACGAGTGCCAAAATAGCAGTGTGAACGACCGAGCGTTGGGCATTTTCCACGATGCTCTTAGGCTCTTCTTCCGCCAAGAGGCGGGCTTTTTCCTTAATTTGTAAAACCATCTGGTCGAGGATGTTGAAGTTTGGAAGAACTTCTTCATCCACGACGCGGACGGCTTTTTCTTGCATGAAGGATTTTGCTTGGTCGAAGACTGAAATCGACGATTTATCGAAGGACGGGAGCATTTCAGCGATTTTTGCCAAAAGCTCGTGGATTTGAGGGTCAGTGACCGAGCTCTCCAGTTTGGCGATGGCTGCATCCCGTTTTTCCTTTTGTGCCAAGTATTCCTTTTTATCTTTTTCAATCGAAGCCACATCCATGCGGGAAGCGGACACGGTGGTTAGCAAAGTCTGGATGGAGATGCATTTGCCGACTACTTCGACATCGCCGATGACGGCGAGACTGACCTCGCTGGCTTTGCGCCCAAGAGCCATCATCGTGTAACTGTTGCGGATGCTTGACGCGGACATGACGAGCATTCCGAGGAAAGCAAATCCAATTGCTATGAAAATTTTCGTTTTGACAGTTGTTTTCATTTTGGTTGGCAGAGTTGGGATGAGGGTTTGGGTGAGATTGGGCGCAAAGGGTCAGGAGGGGAGGGGGAGCGGGTTATTTTTTAATCGCTGTTTTTGCCGCGTCGATGAATTTTTGCTGGGCAGGGGAGGGGGTGCCTTTTGTTACCAGCATCATTTCCATCCCGAAGGGTTTATCGGTTTCGAGAACTTTGAGTTTTTTGTTGAGGTTGTTTGAGCCGATGTAGGCGAAGGCACCGGGGAGCTGGGAAACGACGGTGGAAACATCCTTGGGAGCTTTCAGAGCTTTGGCGGAGTCCACGATTTTTTGGCCTTGGAGCACTTCTTTTTCGAGGGCGATGTGAGGTCCGTTGGTCGGGCCGAGGCGGACGACATCGATTGCCAGATCGGAGCCGCCGACATCCTTCCAGTTTGTGATTTTTCCGGTGAGAATGTCTTTGGCTTGGGCGAGGGTAATTTTCGAAATCGTATTGCCAGTATTAACAACGAAGAAAACCGGGTCGGTGCCGATGCTGGTTGCGACAAATTCGGAGAGGCCCGATATGACTCCCGGTTTTTCCGAGTTTGCGCCTTCGGCGGCGGCTTCCATCGAACCCGTCACCATGGCGATGTCGCATTGCCCTTGGGCTAAATCAGCTAATCCGCGTCCGGCTGCGTTTGGGACGAAGGAGATTTTTGCGCCAGAAGCCGATTCGAGTTCTGCCGATTTTGCGTTGAGAGGTGTCCAAATTGCATTGGCACCGTGGACGCGGAGGGCATCTTGGGCATGGAGCGTGGGGATTACTGCGGTCGCTGCGACGAGGATGGATAAGAGGTGTGTTCGTTTCATGGTGTTGTGATTAGAGATTTTTTTTGTGGGGTATATTGAACGGGAGGAACCGTAGCGTAAAGAAGCACCGTGTGGCAATGAAAAAGAGAAGGAAACAGGCGATACGGACGAAGGGAATCAGTCATGCACCTCACTTGCTTGGACGGTGATAGAATTCGTTTCAGCTAAGTCTTGAGAAAAAGGTGCAAATTCTCCGTATTCTAAAAAACTTCGGTTGCCTTTTTTCTCTTCAACCCCAAATGGGTAAGGAAATTATTTGCCCTCTGGGCGAAATACTTCGCCGCCCGTTTTCGGCGGTTGCACCAGAGATTGTGCGACCCACATCGGGACGATCGATTGGATGAGGCTGTAACCGCCCGTGCCGTTTGGCATCATGGGCGTTCCCCAGCGCGAGCGCGTTGTAACATCCTTGGCGGGAACAGGATCCCCCGCAAGAGTGTGGTTGATCATTTCTACCTCGGGCGCATTGGGTGTGCTCGGGGTTGGGGTGAATAAAATGCCGCCGGCGATTAGTAACCAATTCATAACGGCGGACACGATGGAGTTCTTTTCTGGTGAAGTCAACGAGTTTTTTTATTTTTTCGGATTTCATGGAAAAGGGAAGAGGAGGGGAAATCCGTATCCCGTTTTTTTCGGTTGAATGCGGGGAGGTTTTTGCGTAGGTTTTCCGTATGTCTTTCGACCGCAAAAACTTTTTGAAAGAAGCCCACAAGCTTTCAAAGGCATTTCGGGTTTCCAATGGCGCGGATTTTAAGCTCAAAAACATCGACCCTGAAAGCACGCTGCATTTTCGTTCCGACGACAAGAAGCAGGCGAAGAGCGCGCTCAAGCAAGGCGTGGAAGTCCTTTCTACTCTGCAAGATGTTCTTTATGCGCAAGATCGCTGGGGCGTGCTGTTGATATTCCAGGCCATGGATGCGGCGGGAAAAGACGGGGCGATCAAGCATGTCATGTCGGGAGTCAATCCGCAGGGGTGTCAAGTGTCGGCATTCAAGGCTCCTTCGGCGACGGATTTGGATCACGACTATCTTTGGCGTTGTTCCCAGCACTTGCCGCAGCGGGGCAACATCGGGATCTTCAACCGTTCTTACTACGAGGAAACGCTGATCGTGCGGGTTCACCCCGAGATTTTTGCCAAGCAAAAGTTGCCGCCTTCGCTGGTGACGCCAGACATTTGGAAAGACCGTTTCCAAGACATCCGCAATTTTGAACGGTATTTGACCCGCAACGGGATCGTGGTGAGAAAGTTTTTTCTTCACCTGTCCAAAGAAGAGCAGAAGCGGCGTTTTTTAGAGCGCATTGACACGCCCGAAAAGCAGTGGAAATTTTCTTCGTCCGATGCGCAAGAACGGAATCACTGGGATGAATATATGCGGGCTTACGAAGAGATGATCCGCAACACGGCGACAAAAGAAGCGCCGTGGTTTGTTGTTCCTGCCGATAATAAATGGTTCACCCGGCTGGTTGTTTCCGCGACGGTAATTGACACATTAGCTAACTTGGATTTGCATTTTCCCAGAATCGATAGCCAGCAAAAAGAGGCATTGGAAACGACGAAGGCGCAGTTGTTGGCAGAACCCGAGTGAGGGAAGGGAAGAATTGCAGATTGTAGAATAGGGAGGAAGAAGGATGAAAGCTGAAACTTGAA
>DYNR01000500.1 GCA_020720945.1 Chthoniobacter flavus
AGATTGACAATGCGCGAATTTATTTTTAATTTCCCGTGATTAATATCAATGCCCTATTTGCTTTTGTCTTTGTTATGAAGAGTATTTATTTTCCGTGTTCTGTTAGCCCGACTCCGTGCGAGAGGGATTCTTCTGTGAAGGGGCGAGCGATCGAACTGGGTGCTCCGTTGTGCCAAAATGTTGTGATGGAGGGGGTTGGAATTAGTTCGGCGTGCACGCTGATGGAAAAGGCGGGGGAGTTTTGTCCAGGGGAGGAGGGACTGGGAATGATGATGGCAAAAGCATACGGAGATATGGCGTTGCGTTTGCAATTTTTGGGGGCGGGGTCTGCGATGCCGTTTTGTCTTTCCACCCAACCGCAAGGGGGGCACTATTTTCTTTATGTTCCCTCGGGGGCAAACGCATCAACTCCCGTCCTGCTTTTGCTTCATGGCTACGGGGGCAACCTCCTGTATTTTCCATGGGCGATTTGGAAGGAGGTTCCCGATTGTATTCTGATTGCTCCCTCATGGCAAATCAACTGGAGCGATGGAAGCTACGAGAATCGGAGAGACTATGTGAAGGCGGCGTTGGCGGATGCGGAAGCGAAGGTCGGGTTTCCTCTATCGAAACCGTGGTTGGTGCCGTTGTCGCAAGGCGGGGAGACGGCTTTTTCGTTGGCGGCGAGAGAGACGGGTTGGGTGCGTGGGGTTCTGGGGATCAGCACGACGGGACGGGAAATACCGACTTCTGTTCCCGTGCATCTTCTTTGTGGAGATGCCGATGCGCGGTTTAGGATTGCTGGTGTGGAGAACTCGGTCGCCCAAATCCAAAGTGCCGGAGGAAATGCCAGTTTGACGACGATAAAAGATGCGAGCCATTTTCTTCTTCTATCCCACCGAACCCAGATGGGGGCGTGGTTGCGGGAAAAGCTTGACTGCCAGAAGGAATTGGAATAATAAATAGGATTTTATGCTGTTATGACTGTTTTATCGATTGTTTTGAGTGTGCTTCTTGCGGTCGTGCTTGTGGTGGTAATCATAGCCACGCCGATTGCTATTGTTGTTGCCTTATTGATGGGAGGGGCGACTTTGTTTCCGGTAGAAAATGGCGAAAGCACGGCACGGGATAGGAGTGGCGGAGGGGATGAAAAAGCACCGGTCTCCCTTCCGGAAAG
>DYNR01000233.1 GCA_020720945.1 Chthoniobacter flavus
GCAAAAACCGTCCGCGGAGGGATTATTTCTTTTGCATCCCCCGTTGGGCGGGTTAGAATCTGGCGATAAAAATCATGTCTTCAAAAACCGTTACACTTTACGACACGACCTTGCGCGACGGCACGCAAGGAACGGGGATCTCTTTTAGCGTGGCCGATAAAATCCGCGTTGCACAAAAGTTGGACGAGTTTGGCGTTCACTACATCGAAGGCGGATGGCCTGGCTCGAACCCACGCGATGCGGCGTTCTTTGATGCAGCCTCTCGCCTCACTTGGAAAAATGCAAAAATCGCCGCGTTTGGCAGCACTCGCCGCGGGGATATCGCTGTCGAAAACGACCCCCAAGTCGCCCTGCTCCTGGATGCGCAAACTCCTGTTGTCACGATTGTTGGCAAATCTTGGCTCCTTCATGTGACGGAAGTTTTGGGGGTTACTCCGGAAGAAAACCTCGCGATGATCCGCGATACCGTGCGGTATTTGAAATCGAAAAACAGAGAGGTTTTTTACGATGCCGAACATTTTTTCGACAGTTGGAAAGAGAACCCCGATTACGCTCTTTCGACCTTGCAAGCAGCCAAAGAAGGCGGCGCGGATGTTCTCGTCCTCTGCGACACGAACGGGGGTTGTTTGCCTGGCTTCATCGCCGAAGCCACGGCGAAAGTAAAAAACCAACTCGGCATCGCGGTCGGAATCCATACGCACAACGACGGGGGCTTGGGTGTCGCCAACGCGATGGCGGCAGTCGAAGCGGGGGCGACCCAAGTGCAAGGAACGACCAACGGCTACGGGGAAAGAGTCGGCAACTGCAACCTCGTCACCATCATCCCAAACCTCCAGCTTAAAATGGGCATTCCGGTTGTGTCCGACTTGACGGCACTCCGCGATCTCGCCCTTTTCGTCGATGAAGTTGCAAATGTGCAACCCGACATCCGCGCCCCGTTTGTCGGCCAAGCCGCATTCACCCACAAAGGCGGCCTCCATGTTCACGCGGTCCAAAAACTGGCAAAAACTTACGAGCACATTTCCCCGGAACTCGTCGGGAACCGCCAGTCCATCGTCGTTTCGGATATGTCCGGCCAGAGCAACATCTTAGCGAAGGCCGCAGCATTGGGCTTCCCTTTGCAAAAAGGCTCAAAAGCGGTTTCGGGCATTTTGGCTGAAGTCAAAAGGCTCGAAAATTTTGGATACGAGTTTGAGGCGGCAGACGCTTCGTTCGAGTTGCTCGTCCGCAAGCACTTGGAAATCGGCGCACCGCTTTTCGACTTGAAGGAATACCATTGCGTTTACTGGCACCGCGGCGCAAACGGCGACCCGACTTGCGAAGCTACGGTCAAACTCTCCGTGGACGGCACACCCGAATACACGGTCGCCGAAGGCGATGGCCCCGTCAATGCGCTCGATGCCGCTTTGCGTAAAGCCTTGCGCCCGTTCTATTCATGGATTGATGCCGTCCGCCTTTTGGATTACAAAGTGCGCATCGTCGATGGCGGGCGCGGCACCGCTGCCACCACCCGCGTCCACATCCTTTCCGGCAACGGCGAAGACTCTTGGGGAACCGTCGGCGTCTCCGACAATGTAATCCAGGCGAGTTGGCTTGCGCTTGTGGACAGTTTCGAGTTTGCCTCCGCAAAAATCGCCCGCTGATTTTTTTTATTTTTCCGACCATGTCTTCCGCACTTCCTGCCCGCCCCGTCACTTCTCCCGATGCTTCTTACCGCTACGCAATCGTCGAAAGTTCCTACAACGAAAAATTTGTAAAACCGATGGCAGATTGCGCCGAAAGCGAATTGCTTGCCATCGAGCCAAACTCGTCGGTCACGCGGGTAATCTCTCCCGGTTCCTTCGAGATTCCTCTTATGGTTTCTGCGTTGCTTGACTCGGGAAAATACGATGCCGTCTTGGCATTGGGTGTCATTCTTCAAGGAGAAACCTCCCATGCGTCACTCATCGCCTCCTCGGTCACAGACGCTCTCATGCGCTTGGCCATCAAACACAAACGCCCCGTGATCCACGAAGTCCTGCTCCTCCAAAATGAGGGGCAAGCGGAAGCGCGATGTCTCGGCGGAGAACTCAACCGGGGGGTCGAAGCGGCGAGGGCAGCAACCTCCGCCGTGGCCGCATTGCGGGCGGTCCGGAAATCAAAAAAATCAACCAAACGCTGAAGGACTGATCCAAATATGGGAGCACGACGCGAAGGCCGCGAATCGGCCATGCAATTTCTTTTCCTCCGAGACCTTGGCGGAGCCGATGACCCCGGCGCCTTGGAAGCCTTTTTCCGCATCCGCGATTCCAGCCCGAGCGCCAGAAAATTTTGCCGCTCCCTCGTCTCGGGAGTCATAGAAAAATCCGAAGAAATCGATGCGACACTCAAACGGTTCTGCGACAACTACGAGATCCACCGCATCGCCGCCGTCGATCGTAACATCTTGCGCGTAGCCATTTTCGAAATGCTCGCCTGCGAGGATGTCCCCCCCGTTGTTTCCATCAACGAGGCCATCGAAATCGCAAAAAAATACAGCTCCGAAGAATCGGGGCGCTTTGTCAACGGCATCTTGGACCGCCTGAAAAGCACCCTCCGCAGAACTCCGCGAAGCGCGCCCGCCCAAACGGAACCCCCGCAAATCTGAGTCTCTCTTTTTTCCTTTCCCATGGCTTTTGGCTTCCTAAAAAATCTCGTCGGCAAACTCTTCGACCCGTCCGTGGATTGGGACGATTTAGAAGAAACTCTCATCCGCGCAGACTTGGGTCTCCCCCTGACTTCCCTGATTTTGGAAAAAATCAAAAAATCCGGGCAATCCATCACCCCCGAATCCATCGAAGAAATTGTCAGCGCACAACTGGCTGCTCTTTTTCCCCTCTCCCAAGAAGAGCTTCTGCCCGCTTCCGATCGACCGAAAGTGATTTTGCTCCTGGGTGTCAACGGCACGGGAAAAACCACCACGACGGCCAAACTCGGCCACCACCTGCTTTCCAAAAACCACTCGGTGCTTTTTGCGGCAGCGGATACTTTCCGCGCTGCCGCCATCGAACAGCTTTCTTTATGGGGCGAACGCCTCGGCATCGGAGTCATAAAAGGCCAATACCAAGGCGATTCCGCCGCCCTTTGCTACGATGCCTACAACGCCGCCCGCAGTCGCGCCTCCGATTTTTTGCTTTGCGACACCGCCGGACGCCTCCACACAAAAAGCAACCTCATGCAGGAACTGGCCAAAGTTTGCCGCACCCTCGGGAAACACCACCCGTCTCTTCCTGACGAAAAATGGCTGGTCATCGATGCCACCACGGGGATGAACGGGCTCGTCCAAGCCCGGGAGTTTCACGCGTCGGTCGGACTGACGGGAATCGTCCTCACCAAGCTTGACGGCAGCGGGAGAGGGGGCATCGCCGCCGCCATCCAGCACGAGTTGGGCATCTCTCCAAAATTTATCGGCTTTGGAGAAAAAGCCGAAGACTTCCAGCGTTTCAACCCCGAAGCATTCGTCGCGCAGCTTGTTTGACCCCCGCTCCCGATTTTGTAAAAAATGAAAACCGTTCCCGTTTCCGCCCCGAAACACGAAGACACCGAAGCCGTCAAACACTTCTTCGACAGTTGGCACATCTATCGCAAGTGCTTGGAAAACAACTACACTTACCACAACGAAGCCCTTTCCGCTTTTTCCTCCGCACTCGCTTCGCGCCAGTCTTTCGGCGACTTCTTGGATGTCGCGTGCGGCGATGCCGAGTTCTCTCTCCGCCTCATCCACGAAAAACGAATATCCTCTTACACGGCGATTGACTGCTCCCATGTCGCCCTCGACTTGGCAAAGAAAAACACCGCAAAACTCCCTTGCGCACAACACTTTGTCGAAGGCGATTTTTTTCGCGACCTGGCAGCCGTCCCCGGCCTGTTCGACACGGTCTATCTTTCCCTCTCCCTGCACCACCTCCCCCTAGCCGACAAAAAACTGTTTTTTTCCGAAGTTTTTCGGAAGATGAAACCGGACGGCGTTTTTCTTCTTTTTGAACC
>DYNR01000501.1 GCA_020720945.1 Chthoniobacter flavus
CCCAGGCCATCAAAAACCCGAACTCCCAGATCGCCACGGTCGCCCGCGCCCTCCGCGCAGACCACCGCGTCGCCCTCACGGGCACCCCCATCGAAAACCGCCTCCTCGACATCTGGAGCATCTACGCATTTGCCATGCCGGGCATCCTCGGCACCCGCGCCGCGTTCACCCGCTCCACGGGAAACAAGGAAAACGCCTACGCCACCTCCCGCCTCTCCTCCCGCATCAAGCCCTTCTTCCTCCGCCGGACCAAACAGCAGGTCGCCACCGACCTCCCCGAACGCACCGAAGAAGAGCTTTTCTGTTCCTTGGAAAAAACACAGCTAGACCTCTACCGCGCAGAGCTCAAACGCGCCCGCCAGCACCTCCTCGGCATCGAGTCCGAAAAACAATTCGACAAAGAACGCTTCCACCTCCTGACCTCCCTCCTCCGCCTCCGCCAGATCTGCGCCCACCCCAAACTCGCAAAACTCGGATTCTCGGAAAATCCCGAAGACTCAGCAAAAACGGCCGCACTCCTCGAACAGCTTGCCACCCTCTTCGAGGAAGGCGAAAAAGCCGTCGTCTTCAGCCAGTGGGTGGAAATGCTCGCCATCCTCCAGCCCCTCATCGAAGAGCAAGGCTGGAAAGTCTTCCTCCTCACCGGCCAAACCGAAAACCGTGGTCCTCTCGTCGAAGCTTTCCAGTCCCACGATGGCCCCGCCGTTTTTCTTATCTCCCTGAAAGCCGGCGGCAGCGGCCTCACCCTCACCGCCGCGAGTTATGTCTTCCTTTACGACCCTTGGTGGAACCCCGCCGTCGAAGCCCAGGCGATTGACCGCACCCACCGCATCGGCCAAACCCAGCCCGTTTTTGCTTACCGCCTCTTGGCCAAAGATACCGTCGAAGAAAAAATCCGCAAACTCCAATCCAAAAAACTCCAGGTCGCCGCAGAAGTCACCGGCTCCGGCGGCTTCGGCGAATCCCTCTCCCTCGACGACTTCCGCTACCTTTTCAACGAGTGAGAGGAAAGGAGAAAGGGGGGAGGAAAAGAGAAAAAGAGAAAAGGGGTAAGAGAAAAGGGGGGGAGGAAACCGCTTAAAATGACGCTTAATAGACGCTTGACCCAAGTTCCGCAGTTATTTTTTTCTAGCGTTGATAATCAACAGGTTATG
>DYNR01000018.1 GCA_020720945.1 Chthoniobacter flavus
AACTTTTGTTGTCGTTTCGATTTCTGCCATCCGTTTTTGGATCACCAAGAGTTCATCCCCCGCATTTTTGTATAAATCTGGGTCTTGCAATTTCAGGGCAATTTCGGAATGTTCGGATTCTAAAAGTTCGATTTTTTTTGGGAGAGCGTCGAGTTCCGCCTGTTCCCGGTTCAAAAATTTTCTCGGTTTTCCTTTGGTTTCTGCGATGGGCGGTAAGGCCTGGTTCGTTGCCGGCGCGGCAGGTTTTTCTTTTTCGCGCCCGTTGGAAGATTGTTTGGTGTTCGCTTTGCGGCTTTCCCAAAGCACCCAATCGCTGTAACCGCCGTTGACTTCTTGGATGTTTCCGTCGCCGGTAAAAACCAGCAGGCTCGTCACGACATTGTCCAAAAAAGTGCGGTCGTGGGAAACGAGCAGGAGGGTGCCCTCGTAGGAAATGAGAATTTCTTCGAGCAGTTCTAGGGTTTCCGTATCGAGGTCGTTTGTCGGTTCATCCAAGACGAGGACATTTGCCGGTTGCAAGAAGAGTTTGGCGAGGAGAAGACGGTTCCGTTCTCCGCCCGAAAGCATTTTTGCTGGCATCCGCGCCCTGTCCGAGCGGAACAAAAAATCCTGCAAGTAGCTGTAGATGTGGCGGTCACGGCCTTGGAAACGGACGGTTTGGGAAACGCCTGCGACATTTTCCGAAACGGATTTTTCGCCGTCGATCTGGTCGCGCAACTGGTCTAGATAAACGACTTGCAAATTCGTTCCCTCGCGGACTTCGCCTGCGGTCGGAAGGAGTTTGCCGAGGAGGAGATGGAGCAAAGTCGTTTTGCCGCAACCGTTTGGACCGAGGATTCCGATTTTGTCGCCCCGCCAGATTTGAAGGGAAAAATCACGAACGACGGGTTTGGGCGAATCCGGGTAAGCGAAAGAGATGGCGTTTGCCGCCAGCACTTTTTGTCCGGAGACTTCGCCCTCTTGGATTCCGATGCTCGCTTTTCCGATTTTTTCGCGGCGGCGCGCCCGTTCCGCCCGCAACGCCATCAGCGCGCGCACCCTGCCTTCGTTGCGCGTGCGGCGGGCTTTGACCCCTTGCCGGAGCCAAACTTCTTCTTGGGCGAGTTTTTTGTCGAAGGTTGCCCACTGTTTTTCCTCGGCTTCTAGGGCGGTTGCCCTGCGTTCCAAAAAGGCATCATACCCGCAAGCCCAGCCCTGCAAAGAGCCGCGGTCTAGCTCCAGGATGCGGGTTGCCATTTTGCGGAGAAACGCGCGGTCGTGGGTGACGAAAAGTAGGGCGATATCCCGTTGTAGCAGAAAGTCTTCCAGCCACAGAATCGAAGGGACATCGAGGTGGTTGGTCGGTTCATCCAGCAAAAGCAAATCGGGTTGGCCCGCGAGGGCTTTTGCCAGGAGCACCCGGCGTTTCATCCCGCCCGAGAGAGTCCGAAAACCCGCAGAAGAGGGGAGTTCCATGGATTCGGCGAGGGCTTCGACGCGCGAATCGATTTCCCAGTCTTCCTCGTGACGCAACGGAGACACGCCGCTACGGATTACAGAAAAAACATCGCCGCAAACTCCTTCTGGCACTTCTTGGTCCAGGCGGGTCATGAGCGCGCCCGGTTGCCGGAGCACTTCTCCGGAATCTGGGCGTTCTTCCCCCGAAATGAGGCGGAGCAAACTTGTTTTTCCCGTCCCGTTTCTGCCTAGCAGACACACCCTTTCGCCCGCATCCACGGCGAGATCCACCCCGTCAAGCAGGTGGTCGGAACCGTAGTGCAAGCGGACATTTTTGAGTTGTAAGAGAGCCATGAAAGCAAAAAGAAGATCAACCGTTTTTCAGCGATTGGTAAAAATACGGGAAGTTCTTCGCGTTCTGTTGAATCCATTCCAGTGCGGCCTCCTCGTTCGTGAGTTTCAGTCCCTCTTCCTCCATTTTTCTACGCTTGTAGTCCTCGATGTGGCAAACCTGCTCGACCATCCTGGCGCGGAAAGCGGTGTCTGAAGTCAAAAATTCCACGCCCGTTTCAAAGCCGCCAGAGTCCGCTTCCGCGTTGGGTCGGCACCATGCGACGCGTGCTTCGGCGACAAAGCGGGGGTGAACGATCGGGATTTGGATTTGGACGATGGCACCAGGGTTGAGCTGTTGTTGGGCGATAAAGCAAACGCCGCCCACGCTGATGTCCTTCAAAAAATCGCATTCGCGATCCACCACTTCTTCCAGCATAACATGGATGGGGATCGTCACTGGATGGCGCACAAAGTTCCGAGACATAATCGGGGGAAGATAAAAAATAACGGCGTAGGTGACAAGCAGGATTTTGGCATTATCCGCCCCATTTGGAGCCTTCCGCCAGCATGGGCACCCAGTTGTTCCGATACATCGGGGCGTAATCGGTTTTGCCGATGGCGCCGATCATTTTTTTACCCGTCGCTTGCCGCCATTTTGCGCTCATGCTTTCGCCCGTGTAACAGCCCCAGCTTTTGACAAAAGCGTCTCGGGAGAAAATGCCCCTGCGGATTTTTTTCAGGTCGTTTTCGTGCAAGAAAGATTTTGAAGAGCTGTCGATTTCGTTGCTGTAATCAAACATGAAGCAAGCGCGGTTCGAGTGGCCGTAATACTCGAAGTTGGCGATTTTTACGGAATCCCTCGGGAGGCCTTGGTTCAGGTAGTTGACCAGCTCGTCGCCGGAAGAAAACCAGACGAGGTTGAGCCCGAATTTCTCTTTGACCGACAAGATGTTAGAAAGGACATCGGGTTCGTTCATCCGCTTGCTCCGCCGCTCGTATCCCGCGCGGTAAACCAGCCAGGTGATCTTGGCATCGGGCCCCAGTTTTTCCCGCAGCACCTGCATCCGGACACGGGCGGGGCGGACGAAGTTGCCCCACCAAGCATCGTGGGGTTCTTCCTTAAATTTTTCCCATTCCTTGAGGGCGGGGGCACCGCTGACAACGATGTATTCCTTGTCGGTGGCGGAAGCGGCAAACCCCGCAGAGGCGACCAAGCAAAAAACGATAACGGAAAGTAAAAACGGGCGCATAGAGAAGACAAAAATCTGTTTGGCAGTGGATTAAGGCAAGCGGATAATTCAAAAAAAGAGCGGGTGGGGGCGAGGGAAAAAAAGCTTAAAAAGGAGGGGTTTCGTCGTCCGGGTCGGAAGGGGGGAGAGTTTCCATTTGTTCGATTAGAATCTGTTGGAGTTGGCCGTAAAAATGGATGCGGTTGACGGCGGAAGAAACGGGGTCTTGGGAGTCCGGAGGAGAGGGGAGGGCGTCCAGTTCTTCCTCGGTCAACCCGTGGGCGCAAGCGATTGCCAGGCGGGCTTGGTTCAATGCGTTAACCCATGCGTCCATGTGCGCGTAGGGGACGGAGAAGGAGCTACCTGTTTGGTCGGAGCGAATCCTTTCTAGGTCGTTTTGCACGATTTGGCGGACGGTCATGAAGTGGGATTGCAAGTCGGGGTGGACATAGAGATTCCAGTCCTCGAGGAGTTTGGAGCCGCCTTTTTCGGAAGGGGAAGGGAAGAGGCGTGCAGAAGCGTTTTCGATTTCCGGACAGATGGGGAGTTCGCGGATGAGGCGGAGGAAATGGGGGGGGAGTTCGGAAAAGACCAAGGCGGGTTCTTGGTTATCGGAAGAGGAAGGCATGGTGGGTGATGCTAGCGGTTTGCGGGTTCGAGGGTTGCCAGCAAGAGGTTGTTGTGGAGCAGGTGGACGAAGTGTTCGGCTTTTTCGCGGTTGCCAGTCCAGAGGATGGAACGCCCGCAAGTGTGGACTTCCATCATGTGTTTTTTTGCCTTTTCTTCGGGGTATCCGAACACGCGGCGGAAGGTCATGGTGACATAGCTCATCAGGTTGACGGGGTCGTTGTGGACGATGACATTCCAGACGCCATCGAGGAAAGCAAAGTCTTTTTCGGAGGGGTCTTTTTCGATCAGAGTGCTCATTTCTAGCTCGTTTTTTCTGGTGCTGGAAGCGGGTAAATTTCCTGCAAAATCTCGTCTTGCCTGCGGTGCATGACCGAGCGTTCCGGGTCTTGCAAATCGTTGAAACCGTTCAAGTGCAGCATGGCGTGGATGATGCAAAGGGTGGCTTCGCGGTCTGGGGGGTGATTGTGGGCGAGGGCATTGGCGGAGATGGTTGCCGCGCCGAGGAGGACTTCGCCGTAAGGGAAAGTGATGACATCGGTGGGGGAGGGGTCGAGAAAAAATTCGTCGTGGACCCTGGCGATCACGGCATCCGAGATGATCGAAAACTGGATGCCTTTGAGGGTGGGCAGGAGGGCGGGTTCTTCGCCGGGAATTTCTAGGCAACGCGGGAAAGCCTTCGCGCACAACGAGCGGAGGAGAGGCAGGGAAAAGCGGAATTTGCGTTGGCGGTTGGCGAGAGAAAACTGCATGGTCGGGGCGTGGTTATTCTTCGGGGGAAGAAAGTTCTTCGTTGATGGCGGCGATGGCGGCAAGGGGGTCGTGTGCCGCCGTGATCGGGCGTCCGACGACGAGGAAGTCCGCGCCGGCGCGGATGGCTTGGGCGGGGGTGAGGAAGCGTTTTTGGTCGTCTGCGGGAGAGCCGGGAGGGCGGATTCCGGGAGTCACGATTCGCAAGGAACTTCCGAGAGCGGCGCGGATCGAGGCGGTTTCCAGCGGGCTGGCAACCACGCCGGGAACCCCGCATTCCGCTGCCAGAGAAGCCAGGCGCAAGACTTGGGATTCGATGGGGAGAGGAATCGCAACTGCCTCGCATTGAGGCGGATCCATGCTTGTCAGCAAGGTCACTGCCAGAAGAGAAACCCCGTGGGAAGCGGCTTCCTCCGCGGCTGCCAGCAACATTTCTTTGCTTCCGAGAGCGTGGACAGTCGCCATTTCCACCCCGAGTTTCCCTGCCGAAGCCACGGCGTGGCGGACGGTATTCGGGATGTCGTGGAATTTCAAATCGAGAAAAACGCGGAAGCCAAGATCGTGTGCGATGCGGACAATGTCGGGGCCTTCTGCCGTGAAAAGCTGGAGACCGATTTTGACCCGGTCCAAAAGACCGGCAAAGCGTTTCATGGAAGCCACCGCGGTGGCGCGATCCGGGAAGTCCAAGGCGACGATGATTTTTTCTTTGGCAGAGACGGGCATAATCAGGCAATGATAGAAAGCATGATCTTGCTAGAAGCGCCAGCAAAAGTAAACCTGTGGTTGAAAATAATCGGGAAAAGGAGCGACGGTTTTCACGAGTTGGAAACCTTGATGGCACCGTTGCGGTTGAGCGATGAGATTTCGGTTGGAAGAGAGGAGAGCGGGATTTTTTTTGAATGCAGCGGCGGGGGGAGCGATGTGACGGGAGGACCCGACAATTTGGCGTGGAGGGCGGCGGCGGCGTATTTTGAAAAAATTCCAGGCGGGGCGCGGATTGCCCTGAAAAAAAACATTCCTTCTGGAGCGGGGCTTGGTGGCGGGAGCAGCGATGCCGCCAGCGTGTTGCTCGGCTTGCAGGAACTTTACGGAAATGCGCTTCCGGGAAACGAGCTTTTGGGCATCGCCGCAAAACTCGGTTCCGATGTTCCATTTTTTTTGTTACGCGGGGCGGGGTTGTGTCGAGGGAGAGGGGAAATTTTAGAGCCGCGCAGTTTTTCGTGGGGGGGGAGTTTGCTTTTGGTCAAACCCCCGTTTCCCGTTCCGACACCGTGGGCTTACGCGAAATACGCGGAGTTGGCGGCGAGAAAACCGCGTGGGGGAAAATGTTCGGACGAAGAGGTGGAACCCGTTTTTACCCGCAACGATTTAGAGGAAGCGGTTTTCAGTAAATACTTGGTTTTGAAAGAATTGAAGCAGTGGCTAATGACGCAACCGGGGGCGGGTGGCGCAATGTTGTGCGGGTCGGGGGCGACGGTTTTTGGGGCGTTTCAAGAGCGGGGTGACGCGGAAAATGCGGCGAGGGAAGTCCGGGAAGTTTTCGGCGAAAGCTTTTGGGTTTGCCTTACTGGGATTTCTTCTTGAATGGCCAGAGATTGAGTCCGCCTTTTGGGGAAGGAGAAGCAGAAGGGACGGAAGAGAACGCCGGTTTTTGCTTGGTTTGGCCCGAAGAAGGGAGAGGGACGGGGCGGTCCGAGACACCGGGAGCTTGGGCTTCTGCGGCTTTGGCGACAGGGTCCACTTCGCGTCCGCCGACGACGAGAACTTCCCCGTTCGGGCCGCGGCGGAGCGTGGGTTTCGATTCCGTTGTTTGGTCGTAGGCTTTGCGGACGCGGATTTCCCCGTTCAGGCCGATGTGGGAATAGACGAAATTGCGCGGGGCACGGAGTTGCAAGATGTGGACTTCGTTGTTCGTATCCAGTTCGACATCCGGTTTTCCGTAACTCATCAAATCTCCTAGTTTGTGGGTGCAAAAAACCCTGCCAGCTTCGGGGTTGATGATGCGGACATAGAGGGAAGTCGAGTTTGGCAGGCGGTGGGCGAGGAGAGAAATTTTGCGTGGTGAGCCGTCTAGGGGCAAGCCGACATTTTCTTCCCAGAGGAGGCGGCCTTCGGTGATTTCAAATGGGGCGGAGGGGGAGCTGTAGTAGCGGTTTTGTTCCGATTCGAAGACATTTGCGCGGACGGAGTAGCGACCGAAGTCGTCTAGGACATAGAGCGGGGTGATATTCACTTGGCGGCGGAGGGTTTCGCCAGGACCAATCGCGACGGTATCTTTCGGGAAACTGCTCATGCGAGGGGAAACGGGGCGGTTGCCGTTGTCGGATTTATTTTCGATTTGGAAGCCGAACCACGGGGTGTCGCTCTGGTCGGAAAGCACCAGCGGGCGACCGCTCAAATTGGTGATCGTGACCGTGGCAATGATCGGTTCGTAGCGGATGTAAAGGCTTCTGTGGAGGGAGATTCCGACTTGGAGTTGGGCGGATGCGGAGGTTGCCAAAAAGAGGCAGCCGAAGAGGAAAAGAAGGAGGCGGGGCAGGGCGAGAAATTTCATTCGACGGGTTTGAGAGAGGAGGGGGGGGAAGAGGAAGCGGGACGGAAGCCGAGAGCCATGTCCGGTTGTTCCGGGAGGCGGTCCGTGAGTCGGCGGGTCAAAGAGGCATCGGGATTTTGCCAGTTTCCGCCGCGGATGACGGGGGTTTTTGTTTCGGGAGATTTCGGGCCAGAAACCCAAGAGTCCGTCCATTCCGAGACATTGCCCGCCATGTCCATGACTCCGTAGGGGCTTCTGTCGCGAGGGGAAGCCGAAACGGGCGACCATTTTTTCCAACCATCAACGGTTCCGCCTTTTTCGGGGTTTTGGTCAAAATCGGCGCCCGTGTTTGCCCAGGCGGGGTTGGGGGAGTTGCCCCACGGGAAGAGAAAACCGTCTTTTCCGCGAGCGGCTTTTTCCCATTCTTCTTCGGTAGGCAAGCGCATCCCCCGCCATTTTGCGTAGGCGAAAGCATCGTAAAAATCCACGCCAAAAACCGGGCAATCGAGGTTGAGTTTCGCGCCTTTGTATTTTCCGTAACGAGAAGCGGAAGTGAAAAATCCTGGAATCAAACCGTTGTTTACATTTTGGTCTGCCCAGTTTTCGGGGATGTAGTTTTTGCCTTCCGGTGCATCCGGGTGGGCGATTTCGGAAAGTCGTTCCGGGTTCGCGTGAACCCATGCCAAAAACTTTGCGTATTGGGTGATGGTCACGGGATACTCTTGAATCCAGAAGGCGGGCAAATCCAGGGATTGGCCGTTTTGGTAAAGGAATTTTCCGGCAGGAATTTCGATCAGGCGGGCGGAGTTCGCGCTGTTTTTGTTTGCGAGGAGAGAATAAAAAACACCGGCAGCCAGAAGGAAAAGGACGGCGAGGGTGCCTGCGGTCAGCAAAATGGCGTTGCGCTTTTTTTTGCGGGTATCCGAAAGAGCCTGTTGGGTGAGGCGGTCTTTGGCGGCGAGTTTTTCTGCGCCTACGATTTTTGTTTTTGGGGAAATGCGGAGGATTTCTGGGGCGAGTGCGGTCCATGAGGAAAAGGCGGATGAGCCTTGGGCCAACGAAAAGAGCGTAGCGCAAAGTTCAGGGGCAGAATCGTTTGCGTCATCGGGCAAGCAAGCCAGAAGGATTTCCCCGAGGCGGGCGATTTCTTCGGCTTCCGAAAATTCTTCGGTTGGGAAAGCCGTCGCAGTGTTTTCGATGCGGACGGAGTCCGAAGAGGTCAGGAGAATGTGCGATGAGTGGATGATCGGGTGGGGGATGTTGCGGGCGGCCAGCCAGCCAAGGGCATCGCAACAAGTTTTGAGCGCGTTGAAAACGACTTTCGGAGAAAGTTTTTCGCCGGTGTCCCAAGTTTGTTGGACGGTGCGGAAAGGGATTAGTTCGATCGAGTAATAATAAACATTTCCGGCGATGAGAGCCTCGTAAACCGAAAGGATGTAGGGTTGCTGGACTTTGGCCTTCACCCCCGCATCGTTAAAAAACATTTGTCCCGCCGAGGGGTCGCTGTCCGCCAGGGACGCATCGAAAACATGGAGGGCGACTTCTCGGGAAATGCCTTCTTGTCGTGCTCGATACACGCCGCCGCAAGGGGCATCCGCAATTTTTGAAAGGATCGAATAGGAGCCGAGCGTTTTTTCCAAGAAGGGGTCGTTATTTTCTTCTGTTGGCTCTTGGGTTGGGAGCGGTTGTTGGGGGGAGGCGGAAAAGGGGGGGAGAAAAGCGTGAAAAATTTCTTCGGAAGAGGCGGGGAGCAAGAAGATAGTATCATTTGCCGCTAGGTCGGCGTCTTGGGAAGAAAGCGGGGATTCCGCGAGAAAAAACGCTTTGAGTGCGGGGTTGTTTGCCCGCAACATATCGCGCAACAAAAAGGAAGGGGCACCGCAGAATGCAGCCAAGAGAGCGTCCCATTTCTCGCTGATTTTCGGAGGCAAAGCGACACCAGGGGAGGGGAGGGAAACGCAAAAACAGGAATGCCCCGCCTGGTTCAAAAAAGCTGACAGGTCTTCCGCCTGCGCGAGATTTTCGACGGCGAGCAGAACCCTCATTGCAGGGGAGATTCCAAGATTACTTCCGAAGGGAACATCCGGTCGAGTTCGAGCGGAACTGCCCGCATGTCTTGCAAGTCTTCGCGGAAGTAAATGGCGACCGTGTAGCCGTAATAGGTTTTCTTATTCTTTTTCGGGTCGGCCAGAGGATAAACCACATCGAGGATTTCGGGTTCGTTGTCCGACCAGTCGATGGGAGGGCTGATCCATTGCGAGTTCACCGAGGACTCCGTGAGCGTGATATCGCCGTCTGGGGTGACTTCAAAGAAGCGGACAATGACCTTTACATCTGCGCTGGTGATTTTTGCTTCCGGGCGATTTTTGATTGCGATGCGGAGGGTTTTGACACCGTTATCCCCATCGATTTCTCTGGCTTCGACGATGCCGAGGGCGGCGCCCGGTTGCAGCCCAACTTCGTCAACGAAAGGGGTTTGCGAATCGGCGGGAGCGCCGTTGGAACGGGCGGAAGAAGTGTTGGCGGAGGCGCGGGGGCGAGGGGTGGTGGGGATGCCGCGTTGCTCCATGTTATCGATGGTTTGGGCGACGAGGTTTCGGACGCGGAGAGCTTCGTT
Organism: Chthoniobacter flavus; assembly: GCA_020720945.1. GTDB lineage: Bacteria > Verrucomicrobiota > Verrucomicrobiia > Chthoniobacterales > DYNR01 > DYNR01. Next base: position 9,527 of record DYNR01000018.1, read on the forward strand.
GCGGATTTCTGGCGGAATGTCTTTTCTTCCGATGAGAAGGTTGAGTTCGTCGTAGGCTTCTTGCACCCTGCCCAAGCGGTCGAGGACATAGGCGTATTGGAAGTGCAGGCTCGGTTCGGCAGGCAAGATTTCCCTAGCTTTTGCGAGTGCGGAAAATGCAGTTTCCCATTCGCCCACGCGCATGGATTTTTCTGCTTCCGCCACAAATGCCGTGGCTTCTTGCATTTGCGCGGGGTCAGGTTGCGAGGGGCGACTGGATGGCAAAGCGGGTTGTGGGGCGACTTGGAGTTGCGGGGGGCGATAAGCGGAAGTTTGTTGGGGTTGAATGACTTCTGGGGCGTTCACCGCAGAGCGAATCACCACGGCTGGAACCACCCGCCAAACTACGGCAATCACTTGGGCTGCGGCGATTACACCGAGACACCAAAGGGCGATGGTAAAAGTCAAGCCTGCGGAAAGGCTGGGGGATGAGCTAATATTTTTCACGGTTGAAGCTGATAGAAAAAAGCGAAGAGATTGTCAACCTATTTTGTTGTCCAGATTGGGGGTGTTTGCCCGATGGGGCGGAGTTGGGTCAGGAAGGTCGTGGCCGAGGAGGATTTTTTGGATCAAGGATTCGAACGAAAGCAGGCTGTCGGCGTCGTCGGCACCGGGGATTGTAGCGAAAAAAGCGTGGGCTGCACGCATTTGCAAAAGTGCTTCGAGCAGGCGCGTTTCGGGGTCGAAAGCGACTGGGGATTTTGCGTAGGACTGCGCGCTACCCGAAGAAATGCCGTCGAGGAGCAAATCGTGCGAGTGCAGGAAGCCGAGGATTTGGCCGTCCTTTTGCAAGACGGGAACCCAATCCGTCCGATGTTTTTTTGCACCCTCGAAAACGCGGGAGATTTTTTCGTTGAACGGAACGCAAAAGACGGATTCCGGGGCGATTGCCATTTCGGAAACCGTAGCGTTGCGGGCAGACAAAATCGAGTGGACGATGTGCTTTTGGATCGGGGTCAAGACACCCGCATTTTCGCAACGGTTTGTCGCCCTGCGCACTTCGGTGACATTGGCGAGGCGGTGTTTCATCCGGAAGCGGTTTGCGCGGAAGAGCGAAGAAGAAAGCCATTTGGCGGCAGCGGAAAAAGGAGCCATGATGCGGTCGCTCCACCAGAGAATCCCGGCGCAAAGCAAAAGCCGTTGGTAAGCGAAACGGCGGAAAAGGACTTTTGGGATAAATTCGAAGAAAAAAGCGACGAACGGGAGGGTTCCGAGGAGCGAGGCGGCAGCAAAGAGAGGGGGGAGGCGGTCGGCGAGGATTCCGAAAAGAAGCGATACCGCCAAAATACGGAAGCAGGTGGTTAGCAAAACGACGGTCGCCATGAGGCGGGCAGGGTGCTCCAAAAGCTTGTCCAGTTTTGCTGCTTCGGGGATGCCTTTGAGGGCTTTTTGGCGTAGAAGAATCCGGTTGATCGAGGTGATGCCCGATTCGATTCCCGAATACAGGAAGAGAAGAACCAGCGAGCAGATGCAGGGGAAAATCATGCTTCGACCTCCTTTGGGTTGTGTTCCAGCGCGACTTCGCGGATTCGTTTGCGCGAGGCGCGTCGGACGACCGCGCGCCATGCGCCGAACGCAAACAAAGTGCCCGGCACCGGGATTGAACCATGGATTTCTCCCAGCAACCCAGCGATCGTGTCTGCCTCCGTTTCAGAAAAATCAATCCCGGTTTGTTCGGTGATGTCCTCCAGTCTAGCCGAACCGCAAACCAAGTAGCGATCGGCGTTGATTTTTTCTATGTAGAGCGCATTGCCCGCAACCGCTCCACCGCTATCACCAAAGATTTCCTCGAGCAAATCCGATAGGGTAACAATGCCTTCGAAGCCTCCGTAGTCGTCCAAAAGCAATGCGAAGCGCTGTTTGCCCGAGAGAAAATTTTGGAGGAGTTGGACGGCGTTCATCGACTCCGGGATGAAGGAGGGGGCATGGAGTTGTTCGAGGTAAAAAATCGAAGGAGAAAGCAAAAATTGGCGGACATCCAAGATGCCCAAAATATGGTCTCGCGACTCGCCATGGACGAGGATTTTGCGGAACCGGCGCGTCCGGACTGTCGAAATCGCTTCCTCCTGCGTCAAGGAATCGGGAAGAAAAAAGCAATCCACCCTTGGTGTCATGCACTGCGAAGCTTCTTTTTCTCCCAGTTTGACGACATTCCGGAGGACGGTCGCCTCTTCAAAAAGGATTTGTTCCTCCTTCGCCAAATCCAGCAACCCGATGTATTCCTCCTTCCTGCTTTCTGGAGAGAGGGGTTCCGCCAAAAAATACCTTCCGAAAAGCTGGTCGCCGAGGTTTTGGAGAAAGGTCGCCAGAGGTGCCAGCGTATCCACGAGAGTTCCCCCAACCCGCGAAAGCCGCCCGAGCACTTCCACCGGATATTGCACGGCGATGATTTTCGGAAAAACTTCGCAGAGCAAAAGGACGGCAAAAAAAACACCAGAAGCGAGGAGCCATCCGGGCAAGCGCGGGAACCCAGCGGTTTGCAGGATCAGCAGGCCGATAAAAATCAGGGCAAAATGCAGCAACGAGTTGCCGAGAAGCAGGCAGTTTGCGGTTTTTCTGGAGTCGGTCGTGAGGTCTTCGATTCGCTTGGCTGCGGCGGGAAAGCGCATTTTGAGGGTTTTTTTCCCGTTGGAATCCAAGGAAAAAAGAGCGGTTTCCACGGCGGAAAGCGATGCGGACAATGCGGCGGCAAAGCAACCGCAAGCGGCGAGGAGAAAAATACTGTTCGGCGGCATCGGGAGTGCGTTCGGGGCGATTCAGCGGGTTTTTGCCAGTGGCAAAACCCCCGGAAGAATCAACCCGCAACCACAAGGTTCACCAATTTGCCCGGAACGACAACCACTTTTTTCGGTGTCTTGCCTTCCAGCAATTTTTGCACGGACGGCGAAGCCAGCACGAGAGTTTCCACGGCGGCGCGATCCGCGTCTTTGGCAACCATCAGGCGATCACGGACTTTTCCGTTGATTTGCACAACGATCTCGACTTCGTTTTCCACCAAGTAAGCTTCGTCGTGGAGCGGCCAAGCTTGTTCGCAAACCATCCCGCCGAAGCCTTGGAACGAGGTGGTCAGGCGCGAAGCAATTTCTTCGACGATGTGCGGGGCAAACGGGCTCAAGAGACGCAACAGGACGCGTAGGGCTTCGACCGGGCAAGGCTTTGCTGCGGTGAGTTCATTGACGCAAACCATCATCTGCGAGATCGCCGTATTGAAGCTGAAGGTTTCGATGTCGGAGGTCACTTTTTTGATTGTTGCGTGGAGGACGCGCAGTTGTTGTGCCGACAGTTCCGTTTCCTGCAAATTCGAGGAAATTTCCCATTGCCCTTCTTGGTTTTCCGCAAAAGCCAAACGCCAGACCCGGGCCAAAAAGCGATAGACCCCTTCGACACCCTTCGTGCTCCATGGCTTCATTTGCTCTAGCGGTCCCATGAACATTTCGTAAAGCCGCAACGAATCGGCGCCAAACTCGCCGATCACTTCATCGGGGTTGACAACATTGCCGCGGCTTTTCGCCATTTTTTGGCCATCGGGACCGAGGATCATGCCTTGGTTGATGAGTTTTTGGAATGGTTCTGGAGTAGAAACGAAGCCCAGATCGAAGAGGACTTTATGCCAAAAGCGGGCGTAAAGGAGGTGCAAAACGGCGTGTTCCGTTCCGCCGACATAGAGGTCCACCCCGCCGGGTTTCCCTCCGCCCATCCAATACGCTTCCGCATCTTTTCCGACAAAAGCCGCCGTGTTTTTTGGGTCGCAAAAGCGGAGATAATACCAGCAAGACCCCGCCCATTGCGGCATCGTGTTCGTTTCGCGGTTGGCGGTAGCACTGTAGCAAACCCACTCGGTTTCTTTGGAAAGCGGGGGCTCGGGAGTTCCCGTCGGCTGAAAATCTTTCATTTCGGGCGGGAGCACAGGCAGTTCGTTTTCTTGGACGGAGCGGTGTTTTCCGCCTTCCCAAAGGATGGGGAAAGGCTCGCCCCAGTAGCGTTGGCGGGAGAAAAGCCAGTCGCGCAGTTTGTATTGGATCGTCCCGTGTCCGACGGCGTTTTCTTCCAGCCACGCGATCATTTTTTTCTTCGCATCCTGCGTCGGTAAACCATCCAAAAACCCGGAGTTCACGGCGATTCCCTCGCCAGAAAAACATTCGGTTTCGCCGCTGGCAGAGGCGGGTTTTTCCACGACTTCCACGACCTTCACGACTGGGATGCCGAATTTTTTGGCGAATTCAAAATCCCGTTCGTCGTGGGCGGGCACAGCCATGATCGCGCCGGTTCCGTAACCCATGAGTACATAGTCCGCAACCCAGATCGGCACTTTTTTTCCGTTGGCGGGATTGGTCGCAAATGCCCCGGAGAAGACCCCGCTTTTTTCCTTGTTCAAGTCCGTGCGGTCGCGGTCGGACTTGGAAGAAACCGATTTTTGGTATTCCTCGACGGAGGCTTGGTGGGAAGGGGGGGTGAGCAAAGGGATGAGCGGGTGTTCCGGCGAGAGAACCAGGTAGGTGGCACCGAACAGCGTATCGGGGCGCGTCGTGAAAACCTCGATTTCTCCGGCATCGGTTCCGAAGCGGGCTTGTGCGCCTTCGCTGCGACCGATCCAGTTGCGTTGCAAGAGTTTGATGGATTCCGGCCAATCCAATCCGTCCAACTCCCCGATAAGCCGTTCTGCGAATGCGGTGATGCGGAGCATCCATTGGCGCAAAGGGCGCCGCTCGACAGGGAATCCTCCGACTTCGCTCTTGCCGTCAACGACTTCTTCGTTCGCCAAAACGGTCCCGAGGCCGGGGCACCAGTTCACCGGGGCTTCGCTGACATACGCCAAGCGGACAGAATCGGGGTCCTCGCCTTTGTAGGTTTTGATCGGTTCGGCTTTGTGCGTTTCGGGGTTGAACCACGAACCGTAAAGCTGGAGGAAAATCCATTGCGTCCAACGGAAATAGCCGGGGTCTGTGGTGCTGACTTCGCGGTCCCAATCGTAGCTGAATCCGATGGCTTGGAGTTGGGCGCGGAAGCGGTTCACATTTTCTTCGGTGGTGACGCGGGGGTGTTGTCCGGTTTTGATTGCGTATTGTTCGGCGGGCAAGCCAAATGCGTCCCAGCCCATCGGATGCAGGACTTGGCAGCCGTTCATTTTTTTAAACCGAGAAACGATGTCGGTGGCAGTGTAGCCTTCCACATGACCGACATGGAGACCTTGTCCGCTCGGGTAAGGGAACATATCGAGCACGAAGTATTTGGGGCGGGAGGGGTCGAAGCCATCGTCTCCGGGGTTCGGAGAAGAAAAAGTTTTTTCGTCCAGCCAGCGTTTTTGCCAGCGGGGTTCAAATTCAGAAAACGGAAACTGTTTGCGTTGTTGGGTTGTCATTCGATTTTTGTGCGCAATAGTGCAGGAAGTGAGGGGGAAATCAACCGAAAAAGAATCGGAAGAGGGGTCGTTTTTTTCGGTGGGGGAGGGGATGCCCCAGCGAAAAAAGGGTTCGGTTTTTTGTCGGAAAAAACGGTGTGCGATCAGCGGACGAGTTGGCGGGATTTCAGCCAAGCAACGAGAGCTTCCGCCCACGGGTTGAGAGGTTGAGAGGAATCCCATTCGGCTTTCGACGGGTCGCCTGTCCCCGAAAACAGCGAACCGTGCGAGGCATCCTCGTAGAGTTGAATTTCCACGGGAACGCCTTTTTCTTTGCAAGCATCGGCAAAGAGAACGCTGTT
>DYNR01000019.1 GCA_020720945.1 Chthoniobacter flavus
TTCTGCGAAGAATTTACCGGCTTCCGAAAAGGTAGTTGCAAATCACGACGGATGCGGCCATTCCGCAGGCATCAGCAAAAAGTCCGGCAGGAAGCGCATGGCGACTGCGACGCACCGAAACCGAACCGAAATAAACCGCCAATACATAGAAGGTCGTTTCCGTGCTTCCCATGATCGTGGCACCCATCCTGGCAATCAGACTGTCGCCCCCGTGGGTTTGTGCCAACTCGGAAAAAATGGCTGTCGCCCCGCTCCCGCTCAAAGGCCGCACCAACATCAATGGCAAAATCTCGGAAGGGACGCCGAGGGGATCGAGGATTCTTCCGAGCCACTGCCCCAACAAAGCAACCCCGCCCGCTGCACGAAACATGGCGATTGCGACAAGAATCGCGACCAAAAACGGGATAATCCGCAAAGTGACCGAAAACCCTTCTTTGGCTCCTTCTACAAATTCTTCATAGACAGGCACTCCCCGCAACGCTGCGACGAGGGGAAAAAATGCGAACAAAAAAGGAATCGCCAAAACGGAGAGCGATTCCGCCGAAGCAACCAGCGGATTTTTTTCCGACATGGACGCGGCGATTTGCCAACCGAAATAGGCGAAGCCGAAAAAAAACAGGACGAGAACACCCCATCCCCATCGGGGAAACGGAAGAGAAACTTCTTCTTCCAACGCGAGTTCCTCGTTTTTCAACTCCGCTTCGATTTCTTCAACCCTTTTTTTATCTGGTGCGGGAAGACTGTAACACGGCAAGCGTTCTAAAGATTTAACCGCCGTAATCCCGGCAATCGTAGAACAGACCGTCGCGATAAAAGCCGTGCCAATCACCACGGTCGGCTGGGTTGCCCCCGCCGCCGCCAAAAGCGCAACCGCCGTTGCAGGAACGAGTTGGATGGAGCTGGTGTTGATTGCCAAAAAAGTGCACATCGCGTTGCTCGCCGTCCCTGGATGGGGGTTGATTTTTTCCAGATCTTGCATCGCCCGCAAACCGAGCGGTGTGGCGGCGTTGCTCAACCCCAGCATATTCGCCGCCATGTTCATCAGCATCGAGCCCATGGCGGGGTGATTCGCTGGCACTTCGGGAAAGAGCCAGCGGAGGACAGGTCGCAACAGCCGGGCCAAAACCGCGATCAGCCCCGCTTTTTCCGCCAAGCGCATCATCCCCAACCAAAGCGCCATCAATCCGGCAAGAGGCAACGCGAGTCCCATGACCGCGTTTTTCGCAGCATCGAAAGCCGCCGTCGAAAGCTCGGGGAGTTTTCCGCTCGCCCCGCCGAGGAATACGGCAATGAGCAACAAGCTTAACCAAAGGTAATTGAGCATAATCTGTTAACTGCTGGCAGCCCAAGACGGGCGCTCTTCCAAATGATAAAGCATTTCTCCCGCCTTCGGGACAAACAAAATCCCCTCTTCTTCTTTTCCCTCGAAATCCTCCTTGCGAATGCTTGCTGGATCGCGATACCCGAGATTGATCTTCTTGCAAATTTCTTCTGGGATCCCCGTCGCCAAAGTCACTTGGATGCGGCATCGCTCAACTCCGCCATCGAACGAACCAATCCCCCGGACATGCGTCGAGTGCGCGAGGATGCCCCACGGATAGTCCTTAAATTTTTCCCACTGCTTCAAAAAATAATCTCGGCAATGGTAGCCGATTTTTTCGATCAACGCGCCGTGTGTGACGGAAATCTCGTGGATGTGCGGGGCGTAAATGATGAGTTCTCCGCCGTCGGCGACTACTGGTTCCAATTTATACATGCACTTGCCGCCCACCCAAAGCTCGTCATACATCGCCGGCGCACACGAAAGCACCGTGTGAAAAGGCTTCGGTTTGCGGAGGATATGGAGTTCTTGGGAAAGCTCGCTCGCGCAGTCCCATGCACCTTCTGGCGTCCCCGCAAACATCCCGGCAAAATTTTTTCCTTCCACGACCAAGCAGAAGCACAGCTTGCGGACAGGCACCAGTTGCGCCGCCCTGTCCACCACCTTGCGGACGGGCGTCCACTTGTTTCCAATAATCATCGGGTTGGTGATCGTCGCCCCTAACCAGTGAAAAAAATTCAGGATTTGCGGTCCCGCAACACCTGGAAACAAATATTTGTTGCCTCCCGAGCACCCCACGACTTCGTGCGGAAAAACGGGGCCGATAATCAGCACCGCATCGTAATCCAAAAGACGGCGGTTGATCTCCACGGGAACCTCCATGGAAAAAAGCCCGCCCGAAAGCGTGGCAATGTCTCCGCTAGGAATGTTTCCCAAGTTGACTAACGATTCCGGGTTATCCCATTCGTGGTTGAAAAAACGGACGCCCGCATAGCGCGTCCTGCGTTCTTCGAGCGAAATTTCCAAACGCTCACAAATCGCCTCTTCGCTCATCGGCGGATGGGTGCCGAGCGCCACGATGATGTCGAGCGCGGCAGTTTCCGGCGCGAGGCGGTCGTGTAAAATCCGAAAAACGCAACCGATCGGCGCCGTGCGAGTCGCGTCCGGAACAATCAGCAAAACCTTTTTCCCCGCCAGTTCCGCCCCCCCGCAAAATTCGTCCACCAGCTTCGCAACCTGTTCTCCGGAAAGAGTTTGCCCGTTCCCCGCCTTGATTTGTAAAGTTTCCATCGTTTTTGAAATTCCTAAAAATTTTTTCCTCAAGCATCCATGGCACCATCGCCCAGAGGACAAACATAGGCCTCCCCGACAACCCCTGTTTTTTCTTGATACACCTTGACGAGATGCGCGGCAGCCTCCTCCGCGCGATCCGTCGCGACCAGCGAAACCGTAGCTCCCCCGAACCCCCCGCCAGTCAACCGGCTCCCGTAAATCCCCGGCGTGGTCTTCGCAATTTCCACCAACGCATCCAGCTCCTCGGTGCTGTTCTCGAAGTTTTCTTGGGAGCTTTCGTGCGAGGCAAACATCAACGCGCCAAACGCCTGGATGTCGCCTGCCCGCAATGCTGCGATCCCCGCATAGACCCTTTCGTTTTCTCCGGTGATGTGGAGAGCGCGCCTGCGCGTGATTTCTGGCATCGGCGTTTCCAAAAGTTGGGCGGTCGTCGTGTCACGCAAAAAAGGAACCCCCACGGCCTTTGCGGCTTCAAAACACTGGGCGCGCCGCTCGTTGTATTCGCCGCCCGTCAAGGCGTGTTTGACCCCGGAGTTGACGATCAGTAACTCGACCCCTTCGACCATCGGAATGCGGTCCACCGTTTCCGTGCGGCAATCGAGATGCACCAAATGTTCCCGCAACCCAAAAACCGAAGAGACTTGGTCGAGCAAGCCGCAATTGACCCCGACAAACTCGTTTTCCGCCTTGCGGCAAAGTTTGGCGGTTTCCAGCGGGGACAAAGCAAACCCGTTGAGGTGCCCCAAGAAAACGGCTGTCGCCACTTCGATCGCCGCAGAGCTGGAAAGCCCCGCCCCCGTGGGAAGAGTCGTCGAAAACTCGCACTCGAACGGAGCGAGAGAAAACCCTTGCTGTTTGAGGGCGGCAAAAACCCCGAGCGGATAATCCGTCCACTCCCCGGTGCGGACAAAAGGCGCATCGGCATCAACCACGACATCCTCTCCCATGCCTTCGCTGCGAAGCCGTATTTTTCCGTCGGGACGGAGCCGCCCGCGGCAAGTCGTCCCGAGTTCCAAGGCTGCCGAAAGAACGACCCCTTCGTTGTAGTCTGTATGGTTGCCGAGAATTTCCACCCGGCCTGGAGCGAACGCGCAATACATAAATCGATGGTTTCTTTTTTTGAAGTGGAGAGTGCCATCTTGCCCGATTTCCCTTCCTTCCGACAAGCCTCGTTTTGCTTGCGACGCGCCCCGCACAACTCCGTCTTCCCCGCCCTTTCAGCGCTTGTTTGCCTCGATGGTTTCAAGCAGCTTCCCGGCGGATTCCGTCTGTTCCGCCGTGAGTTCTCCCGAATGGATCGCCTCGCGGATGCTTGCCGTCGCTTGTTCCGCAAACCCTTGCTTCGCATACGCTTGCCCTAAAAGAAGCAAGTAGGCACCAACAGGCGTTTTCTTTTTTTTCGCAGCCTCGACCAAATTTTTTAAGGCTTTTTCTTCTTCGGAAAAAGCACCAGCGGCGTTTGCGGCGCGGGCGTAAAGATACTCGGAAAAAGTGTCCTTCGCCCCGCTCGAATAAAGCTCTTTGGCAAAACGCCACGCCCTCTCCGGTCGCCCGGCAGCAAGCTCCGCCTGCACCAAAACTTGCAGTGCCGGCTCGCACCCAGGGAAAATCTCCAGGGCTTCTTCCGCCTGTTCAATGGCGTCACCCCACTGCTTGCGCCCTGCAAGAAACGATGCGTAAAGGCTCCGCGCATCCGCACTCCGAGGTTGCAAATCAACCGCCCGCAAAAAAAACCGCTTCGCTTCCCCGTTTTGTCGGAGCGCCGCGAGACGCGCCCCCACGCGAGAAAAATAAAACGCGGCGAAACGGGGTTCGGGATACCTCTCTTCCACTTTTTCTGCGGACAACCAAGCGGTGCCCCCGTTTTTTTCTCCCCGGACAAACACGGTGGCAAACGGAAAAACCTTCGCCAGTTGCCAGTCGGAAGACCCCGCCAAATGTTCTAGCAAAACGAGGCTCTCGTCTGGCTGTCCCGCAAAAATTGCAGCGCGGTAACGGTGCTTCCTCTCCTGCGCCCTCCACTCGGAAGGCGTGGTCGCTCCCGGTGTCGTTTGCAGCGCAAACCCAGGATGCAAAACGCTCATCCAGCGGGCCGCAGACGGCGAAGCCCACACGCTCCCGCCCTCCACAAACGGCAAAACTTCTTCGAGCGAACCCCGCAAGCGGAGGCTTTGCGGCAACCCGGCTTCGCTTCTTGAACGGAAAAAATGGACCCCTCCACGAACCGTCGCGAGGAGAAAAAAAACGGAAAGCGCGCCGAGCAGAAAAGGTCTCCACCCCGGCTTTTTTCCCGCCAGCCAAAACACAAAAACCACCGTGGCGACAAACAGAATCACCGTTTCCAAAAGCGGGAGAGCACCGGCAACAAAGCCCGCAGCCCGCAGCCCAAAAAACCCGTAAACCGAACGGATCAGCCAACCGAAAATACCATCTCCTTCCCCTCCCTGCGCGGATGCCAAAAAATCCAAAAACGAAGAGTCGGGTTCGACCAGCAACGCCCCGCCACCCAACACGCTTCCCGCCACCAACGCGAAAACTAAAAAAAACAGCCGCCCTTTCATTTGTTCACGAGAAAAAAATTTCCATCCCGCACAAAAGCTCCGAAACTCCCCACCTCACGCGAACGGAGTTCACTCGGCTTCTTCCACCATGCTGCCAACGAAATTCTGCAAAATCGCCAGCCCGACCGTTTGACTTTTTTCGGGGTGAAACTGGACGGCCTGCACCTTGCCACGCCCGCACGAAGCCGCAAAAGGCAGTGCGTGATCGCTCCAAGCAGTCACCAAAGATTCGTCCTCGGGACACGGGTAATACGAATGCACGAAGTAAGTGAAAGCACCCGCCGCGATGCCAGCATAAATCCCCGCGCCCTCGCCGCCCGGAAAACGCAACTGGTTCCACCCCATGTGCGGGACTTTGACCCCTTGGGCAACGGGAAACTTGCGGACGGTCCCAGAAAAAAATCCTAACCCTTTTTCGCCCAAGCTCTCTTCGCTAGAATCAAACAAAATCTGATACCCCAAACAAATGCCCAAAAACGGTTTTCCCGCTCGTAGCCACTCCAAAATCGGAGCATCCAATTTCCTCTCGCGCAAACTGCGGGCGCAATCGCCGAACGACCCGACCCCAGGAAGCACCATGCCACCAAACTTTTCCAAGCCGGTGGGCGAAGGCAAAAGCTCGGTGTCCGCGCCGACTTTCTGCAACGCTTTTTCCACGCTGCGGAGATTGCCCCTCCCGTAATCTACGACTGCTATTTTTTTTCCCATTTTGGCAACGGGTTAAAGCACGCCCTTCGTGCTGGGAACCCCCGTGACTCGCGGGTTAATCCGCGTGGCTCCTTCCAACGCCCTCGCCAGCGCTTTGAAAATCGACTCGGCGACATGGTGCGAGTCTCTGCCCGCCAAAAGATCGACATGCAAGTTGATGAGCGAGTTCATCGCAAACCCGCGCAAAAATTCCTCGACCAACTGGAAAGGAAAAAGCCCGATCGCGGGAAATCCGTCTCCGACCTCATAGCGGAAATACGGGCGCCCGCTGCAATCGACGACGACCCGCGAAAGCGTTTCGTCCATCGGCACATGGGCGCAACCGTAGCGGACGATCCCTTTTTTGTCTCCCCACGCTTCGGCAAAAGCTTGGCCGAGTGCGATGCCGACATCCTCCACGGTGTGGTGAAAATCCACATGCAAATCTCCCGTCGCTTCAACCTTCAAATCAAAAAGCCCGTGGTGCGTAAAAAGCGTGAGCATGTGGTCAAAAAAACCGATCCCCGTAGCGATGGACTCCTTGCCCGTTCCGTCCAAGTCTAGCTCGATCCGTATCTGGGTTTCCTTCGTGTTTCGTTCTATGGATGCTTTCCTGCTCATTTTGCTGGAGGAGTTTTTGGTTCTTCTGCGGTCGAGGAAGAAAAGCCTTCTTTCACCGCAGTCGCCTGGCGTTCGTCCGCCTTTTTCTGGTCTGCCACCGCAGCCTGCAAAGCGTCCGCCATTTTCTTCGCCGAATCATTGGCTGGCCATAACTCCAACGCCCGCTTGAGTTTGTATTGCGCCGTCGGGAACTCGCGCAAACCGATCAATCTCTTGGCCTCTTCGACGAGCTTGAGGCTGTCTTGCATCGGTGCCACATTGATTTCGGAAATCCGTTGCAGTTGCTTTTCCGCGACCGCCTGAAGGGATTTCATGCTTTCCATCGAATTCGGGGAATACGGGAGAAAAACGGCTTTTTCTTTTTTTGCGTCTTCGAGCTTTGTTTTGAAGGCGGCATCTTGGCGGGCTTTGGCATCGGCCATCGCTTTTTGCTCCGCGGGTTTCGCTTGATCCATGCTGCGGGTGCGTTTTTCTTCCATCGCCGCATACCCCCGCTGCAAACCGGTCAAAGAACCGACCAGCTTTTGGAGAGTCTCTTTGGCTTCTCCCACCACTTGCGGGTAAATCCTGCTCCCCGCATAGCTTTTCTCAAAATCGAGGTAGCGGTTCAGCGCGAGAACCGACTCCCCTTGCTCCATCGCATCCTTCACTTTCTGGTAGGATTTCCGCGCATCAATCTGGTAACGCTCCAACGCGGCCTCTTCTTTGCTGAGAAACACCCCCGCGATTTTTGCCTGCCCCTGCACGACTTTCGTTTTCTCTTCCTCTGCCGCCCGGATCCATTCGCGCGCTTCGGGCACTTTCGCAGACGCGGGGAATTTCCCGATAAAATCTTTTACCTCAGCGATATAGGTCGCGTAAGGCATCGCGTCAAACGCGTCCGCGGGCAACCCTTTTTTCTTCAGCACCTCGAAGGCTTCGAGGTCGGGAGAAGTTTCGCTGATGGATTTGATGTCGGCTTGCGGGATGTTTCGCTCTTCGGTGATCGTCGCGGAAAAACGGGTTTCGATGACGACCTCCGCCGCGCTTTTGCGCAAAATTTTTCCTTCGACGACCTCGCCGGATTTTAGCACGACGGAATCGGCTTGGGCGGAGAGGAGGGAAGCGGCGAAAACCGCGACAGAGGTGGCAATACGGATTTTTCGCATTGGATTTAAGGGATGAAAAGTAGGTTGGGGAAATGCGGGGAGAACGAAAAACAAACCCGGGCGCTCCCCTTTCGCTCCAGAGTTTTTTTTTGAGGGGGAGGGTGTCCGGACCCGCCCCCTCATAAGATCATGTTTTTTAGGCTTTTACGAATTTCTTGAAAGCCTCGTTCGCCTCTTCGAGGGTTTCTTTGCTGCCGATGTCAAACCATGTCCCCGGGACTTCCCAAGTGCGGAAATCCACTTGCGGGTAAAGCCACTGGACCAAACGCCCCGGCTGATCGGGATTGTTCCCTTGCTCGACATAGGTATTGATGAGAGGGAGCACATCTTTGCGGTAGTAGTAAAGAGCGATGCCGGAGCGGGTGCTGGTCGGTTTCGCTGGCTTTTCTTCAAACGCGACGATCCTGCCTTCGGCATCCGTGCTGATGTTGTTGTATTTTTTGACTTCTTCCTCGCTGCCGACATCGTAAAGGGCGATGGTCGCCGGGTGGTTTTTTGCAACCGCAGCAAACTCCGCGACAGGCTCGCTGAAAAGATTGTCGCCCGCGACGATGATGAGGTCTTTGTCGAACAAGTTTTCCTTGTTCACCGTAAAATGGATGTCTCCGATGGCACCGAGTTTGTCTGCGTCGGAAGTAGAACCATCGTTGATGATTTTGAAGTGCAGCTTGGGCTGGCGGCGGGTGTATTCATCGGCCCACACTTCGAAGTCTTTGGCGAACTTGTTGTTCGTGACCACGAAGACATTGTCGATGTCCGGAATCGGTGCCAAGTTGTCGAGCACCCATTCGACCATGGGTTTTCCTGCGACTTCCAAGAGAGGTTTTGCTTTCGTTTGGGTGAGCGGGTAGAGACGCGTTGCGTAGCCTGCGGCAAGGATGAGTATATTCATAGTGGAATCGTGCAGAAGGCTAGCGGTTCCCCTCCCTCGAAAGCAAGCTCCAACTGAAAAAAATTCGCCGGGCAAACCGAAAAACAGATGCCGTTTTTGTCCTTGGCCCGCAAAAAATCGAACGAAAAAAAAGCTCCCGCCGTGAGAGCGGGAGCTTTTCTTTTTTTGAGATTAGGTGTTCGACGAAACGAAAAACGCCTATCAGATTACGACTTGCACGGAGTGCTCGCCCGAGCCGAAAACCGGCAACACATTGCCTTTCACTTCCACGCCGTCGCAAACGATGCTTTTCGCGTGCAAGCAACGCCCCGCCGTGTTGTCGATTTCGATGTGGTAGATCGCGCCGCGGAACGAGCGCGTCACCTTGGCTTTCGGAACCCGCTTGGACAAGCACGGATCAATCAACAAACCGTCGTAACTCCGGCGCGCGCCGAGAATCCATTCGACCAAAACCATCGTGAACCACGGCGCGGTGCCTGTCCTCCACGCGTAACCCGATTGGCCCGGACGCTGCTCCGTGAGGTCAAACTTGTTGACGAAAGAAAACGGTTCCATGCCCGAGCGGCTCAACGGGTTTTCGGGGTTGTCTGGAGCGACGCGGATATAAGTGTCCCAAGCTTCTTCGGCGCGACCGAGCAAACAATCCGCCAACGCCTTGAACCCCGCAGCGTGGCAGTAGCAACCCCCGTTCGTGTTCGTGCGGGGCATGATCGTGGAAAAGCGGCCGATCCTTTCATCGTAAGCGATGAGCGGAGGATCGCAAATCACATATCCTTCGGGCTTGGTGCAACGCTCGTCAACGGCTTTCATGCAAAGCTTCGCCCGCTCTTCGTCTGCGACTTTTCCGATGATCGCCCACGATTGCGTGTTCAAAAAAATCTTGGCGGATTCGTGCCGGTCAGAGCCTAGCGGATATCCGTCTTCGCAAATCGTCCGCTGATACCACCCGCCGTCCCAAGCCACCTCGTTCAAGGTTTTTTTCATGCTCTCGTAAATCGCAAGGCACTCTTCCACAACGGCTTTCTCTCCGATTTTTTCGGCTAGTTCCGCAACTTCCAAGCACCCGTGGCACAATTGCTGGGCGACCATCACGCTCTCCCGCTCTCCGGTTTTTTCCGAAGGTTCCAGGCCGTCATTCCAGTCCGCAAAATGCTGTCGGCAAATCCCGTGCTTGCCCAAATCGTTTGCCAAGTAGCGGTAGGTGCGAATCACATGATCCCAAACTGTCCCTTTTTCTTCGGACTCGAAATAGGGAACCTCTTCTTGGAGCAAAGCGAAATCTCCGGACTCCTTGATCAGCCATGGCACGGTCATCAAAATCCACGCGGGTTTGTCGGCGTAGGTCAACCGGTTGTAGGGGCGGAAACTGTGCAGCACTTCGCCGCTCGGTTTCTGGGAAGACAACGCCCGCAAAAAGTTTGCCCTCGCTGTCGGATAGTTGAAAAGCGCAATCCCACAATCGGTCTGCAAGTTATCGCGAAAACCCGATTTATCAATGAGATACGAATACATCTGTTTCTTGACGAACAGGTTGATGAGCGAGTCTCTGTTTTTGTTTTCTTCTCCCGTGTCCACCCAGAACATCGAAGCAAACAGCCTCTCGACCTTTTCTTGGTCGAAGCACATTTCGTCCAACCGCTCGGGGGTGATCCGCGAACGAATGGAGCAAATTTCCGCGACGCTGTTTTCCGCGCTATCGACTTCGTTGCAGTGACCGATCAGAAAATCCGCCCTTCCTGTTCCGCCCGCCGGCAGGTCCATGGACACTTGTAAAATCGAGGCACAATCGGGTCCTTCCCCGCTCTGGTTCTCGCAGTTCCACCCGCGAAGAATCTTCGGTGCGGACACCGAATAATCGGCCATCAAAAATTCATCGCGGTATCCGCACCCCGCGACGAAACCGTTTAGCGCGGTCATGTATCCACGGATGTAATTGCGCGGGAACAACTTAACATTCCTATTGGTCACCAAAACCGCCGCGGCTTCGGGATACACATCGGAAACGCACTTTTTGGCAAACGACTGGCCTTCGCCCGTTTTCCCGTCCATCGGCATGAGCGCGTAGCCGAAAACCGAGAGTTTCCTGGGCCGTCCGGAGATGTCTTTGATCGTGCAAGTCCACGCTTCAAAAAGTTCTTGGCGGGGCACAAAAATGCGCCATGTCACCTCGAGGCCTTCATACACAGAAGAGATCACCGTTTTTTCGGGGTAAAATTTGCAGGAGTAATTTTTGACTTCTGCGGGCACGGGAATCCCGGCAGGACAAAAAACTTTTCCCGTTTCTTCGTCTCGGATGTAGATGTATTTATTGTCGTAACCCACCAAATTGATCGAAAAGCCGTCGTCGAAACGGACCATCGTGTGACCGTCTCCAACATGGGTTGCCTCCACATAATACTCCACGGGTCCGCACTGGTTGTAATGGATGTTTCTCCACTTGCGCGGCGGCTCTGCCGTCAACTCGAAACAACCTTCTTCCTCGATGAACTTCCCGTAATTTTCTATCGTGCTCATTGCTGTGTTTTTTTGATTGGTATTGGGTTCTCTGGCGCCGGTTCAAAACTTCCCTCGCGACAAGCGAAAAAAACGGTGGTGCAACTGGGCAAAACGCGCAGTGCTTCCTTCGTTTCTCCACAAAAAAGGGGGAATCCGTGAACTGCTGTCCACCGATGGAGATTACTGTTCCCCAAAAAAAGAGAAAGAGAAAAAAGCCGGAAAATTTCCTTGCTTCTCTGGACTTGCCGCCCCGTTCAGGTTCCCGCTTTTTCTTCGGCCTTGCCCTAGGGTCCCGCCGCCCCCAATTTCGGGAAACTCCCTAGCACCCGAACCTCCAAACATCTTTCTTTCAATTCTTCGAGCAACGCAGAGGAAAGCAAAACGCTCTCGCATCCTTCGGGTTCCAGCAAACAGAGGCACTCCCCGTCCTCTCCCGAAAGAAAGATGGACTCGACTTCGGACAAGGAGATCGACCTGCGCAAAAACGGTTCTACCGCATGAGAATGCAAATCCAGCAATTTCTTTATCCGCACCAAAACCAAAGAACGGTCGTTGCCGGACGGGCGGCACGGACCTTTCCCGATTACAAAAAAGCGGTCTTTTTTCTCGCCTTCGCCCAAACGGATTTCGGCTAAAATGACAGCTTTACTCTCCGCAAAACACTCCATCGTCGCCTTCTCTATTCCGCGCTCCGCAGACTTTAGCAAAACCACCCCGCAATCGGCTTCCCCCGTTTCAACGCGCAAAAAAACATCCCGCACCTGCTCCCGAAAAACATACTGCAAGCTCGACCCAAACTTGGAAAGGGCAGCCAAGTGCGCCATACCTCCCCGCCCGCCAGCGCAGACGACTTTCAAATCTTTTTCGAGAGAAAGCGAAGCGGACATGATCTCCCGGTAAATCGCCCGCAAGGACTCGTGGCGCAAAGGGCCAGCGTTTTTCTTTTCGATCCTCCGCAACAGCATTTCTTCGCGCTCGGGCGCATACACGGGCAACCCCGCTTTTTCTTTCATAGCGCCGATCTGCAACGCCACTTCCGCCCGCTCGTTGAGAAGCTTCACCAACTGGTCGTCCAACTGGTCGATTTTTTCCCGGAAAGGAGCCAGATCATTCATCGGTGCCCCCTTTTGTTCCGCCTTCTTGTCGATCGTCCTGTCCCCCGGTTTTCTCGCCTGTATTTTCTTTGCTAACTTCTTCTCCTGCAATGGGTTCTTCGGCTATTTCCGGCAAGGAACCGGCACCGGTATCCGCCGCTGGATTTTCCTCTTCGGACACCGCAACCTTTTCTCCTTCGGCTTGGGGCACATCGGCTTCCTCTGCCTTTGCTTTCCCTTTTCCTTGCTTGGATTTCTTGGGTGCTTCCCCTTTTTTCTCTTCGGCCTGCGGCAGCGGGACCGAGCGCAACTCGCGGGAGTTCGGCAACTCTTCCAAATTTTTCAAACCGAAATGCTCCATGAAGTGCTGCGTCGTTTCGTAAAGAAGCGCCCTCCCCGGCTGGTCGGATCTCCCCGCAATTTTGATCAACCCCTTTTCCAACAAAGTCTGCATCACCCCGTCCACGGCCACCCCGCGCACGGCTTCGATGTCCGCTCGCGTGAGCGGTTGGCGGTATGCGATGATCGCCAGCGTCTCCATGGCGGGCGCGCTCAAACGCGCCGGACGATTCTCGGGAAACAGTTGCCGCAACCACGGCGCAAAATCCGCTTTCGTCACGAGTTGCCATCCCGCCGCCGATTCCTTGACCTCAAAAGACCGCCCGCTTTTTTCGTATTCTCGCCCCAAAAAATCCACCGCCGCACGCAACTCCGCTTCCTTGAATTTCCCTAAAGCCGCCACCCTGGCATCATTCGGATACGCCACCGCCGCCCCTTTGCAAATCCCCGCTATCTCTTTGGCGGAAACGGGCTTCTGCGAAGTAAAAAGAATCGCTTCGACCAGCGAAGGCAAAAACCCCGCATCCCTGTCCGCCCCGCCGGTTTCCTCTTCTCCGCCGCCATCCCCCCCGGCGGAAGATAGAACTTCCTCCGGTAGTTCTTCTTCGCCATCAAAGCCTTCTGCTGGTTTCTCTCCGTCCATATCGCTCTGTTATTCTTCTTGGTATTTTTGAAAAAGCGCTTGCCCCGCAGGTGCCCTTTCCACCCAAATTTCCCCCAGAGAGGATTCTTGGCGGACGCGCAACTGCTTCATCCGAATCAGTTCCAGCATGGCAAGAAAAGTCACCACGATTTCTGTCCTGCTGGCAGAGTCACCGAATAATTCCTCGAAACGCAAAGGCACCCCCGCCCCCGTAATGCGCATGATCGCTTCGATCTTGTCCCCCACGGTGAAACTCTCCGCAAAAATTTCCCGCAAGTCCTCCCTCTTGTTTTCGATCCGCTTGAGAACTTTTTGGAAAGCGTGGATCAAATCGAAAATGCCGACCTCTTCGACCAACAAATTCTCTTCGGCCTCAAGCTCGGGAACTACGGGATTTCTCGGAAAAAGAGCGTCCCGCAAAGCCTCTTTTTCCCGCAACCGATCCGCCGCCTCCTTAAACTTTTTGTATTCGATAAGCTGGCGGATGAGTTCCCACCTCGGGTCGTCTTCCTCGGCATCCTCCTCCGCCATCTGTAAGTCCTTGGGTAGCAACATCCTGCTTTTGATGTAAAGCAGCGTCGCCGCCATCACCACAAACTCGCCCGCCAGCTCGATATTCAGCGACTGAAAGGCCTTGATGAACTCGAGATACTCGCCCGTAATCCGCTCGATGGACACATCGTATATGTCCACCTCCTCCTTCTTGATGAGGTAAAGCAGAAGATCCAGCGGCCCTTCGAAAACATCGAGCCGGACTTTGTAATCCTGATCCAAAACCTGGGAGCATCCGACCGGAGCCGGTTACCCTTTCAATCCCCGCTTCTTGGCCTCCGCAGATTTCTGCGTCCGGTGCTTGGTCGCTTCCTTGATCCGCGTTTTGCGCTTCCTCAACTGACGCGCCAACTTGTCCACCACTTTGTCGATGGCCGCATACAAGTCCGACTCCGCATCTTCCGCGTGGATGTCAGGTCCCGGCAATCCGAGGTGCACCTTGACAACATACTGCTTGGTCTGCGTGTGGTCGTGCATCAAAACAATGTGCGCACCGAGAATCTCATCGGTGATGGTCTCCAGATGTTCAACTTTTTCTGCAACATACGAATGGATAGCTGCCGTGAGAACCAAATGACGAGGACTTAGATGGATTTGCATAGATGTCTGTTAAAAAATGAGTTTTGCGATATTCCGTTCTCTTCAATATAAACCAAAAATGCCGTTTTGACTAGTGCCAAATTGAGGAAATAAGCGACGGAAGATTTCCCTCAATCCTTGGATAAATCGCGCTTTTTTTTTGCAACCGCTTGAATGCCAGCACAATGCAAAAATCGCAGCAAAAGATTTTCCGCGTGGGATGCGGAGAGGGGAAGAGAAAAGTGGTAAGAGGAGAAAGGGGCAAGGGAAGGCTAGGCGCTGCGCGCAGGATTCTGGCTCCTGGATCCGGAATTCTGCTGGGGAGGTTTTTTGTAGAGATAGGGAACTGGTTGATGGAAAGGGAATTGCGATGCGAGGGCAAGGGAATGGATTTTTTCCTTCAAGCTGCAATAACCAGCAGAACAGCAAAGGGTTCTGTTAGCCGCCCTTCTGGCGATCCGCAATTCTCAAAAGAAAAGCGGATGCCGGAGAGGTTTGGAAACGGTCAAAAAACGAGGAGCGTTTCGACGGGATGGGGGGAGAGGCTTTTCCTGCCGTCCAAGAAAGCCAACTCGATCAGGAGGTGGATTCCAGCGACCTCTGCGCCGACTTTTTTGATGAGGGCGGCGGCGGCAGCGGCGGTGCCCCCCGTGGCGAGAAGGTCATCTACGACCACAACGCGATCGCCCGCTTGCAGGGCATCCTCGTGCATTTCGATTTCCGCTTGCCCGTATTCGAGGTCGTAGGATTGGCTGATCGTTTTGTAGGGGAGTTTCCCTTTTTTGCGGATCGGGACGAAGGGCAAGCCCAACTCCTTGGCGAGGACCGCCCCGAAGAGGAAGCCGCGCGCTTCGATGCCCGCGATTTTTGTCGGTTTTGCTTCTTGCGCTTTTTCCACGAAAAACTCCATGGCGGCGCAGAAGAGTGCCGGGTCGCCCAAGACCGGGGTGATATCTTTGAAGATAATCCCCGGCTTGGGAAAATCCGGGATGTCGCGGATGGCGACACGCAAGGTTTCGATTTTTTTAGAAT
>DYNR01000234.1 GCA_020720945.1 Chthoniobacter flavus
TCGTGCCTTCCCGTCCAGAGCGGAATCATGCTTCCGCACTCCAAGGGGCTTTGCGGCTCGAAGCGGGGATTTTGGTTGGTTGGGCAAAAAAAACTCCCTCTGGCGCGAGGGCGCACAGAGGGAGAAAAACGGTTGTTTTTTCGCTGTTTTTAGTAGCGGTAGTGTTCGGCTTTATAGGGGCCTTCGGCGGGGATGCCGAGGTATTCCGCTTGTTTGGGAGTCAGCTTGGTGAGGATGACTCCGATTTTTTCCAAGTGGAGGCGTGCGACTTCCTCGTCGAGTTTTTTCGACAAGCAACGGACGGTGTTTTTGTATTTTCCTTTGTTCGTCCAGAGGTCGATTTGGGCGAGCGTCTGGTTGGTGAAGGAGTTTGACATGACGAAGCTCGGATGGCCGGTGGCGCAACCGAGGTTGACCAAGCGACCTTCCGCCAAGATGTAGATGCTTTTCTTGCCGCCCGGCAAGTAGTAGCGGTCGTATTGGGGTTTGATCGTTTCGATCGTGACGCCCTTTTGTTTTTTGAGGGCATCGACTTGGATTTCGTTGTCGAAGTGGCCGATGTTGCAGACGATCGCCTGATCCTTCATTTTGAGAAGGTGGGCGAGGGTGATGACATCGACATTGCCGGTCGTGGTGACATAGATATCGCCTTCTCCGAGAGTGCTTTCCACGGTGTTCACCTCAAACCCTTCCATCGAGGCCTGGAGGGCGTTGATGGGGTCGATTTCGGTGACGATGACGCGGGAGCCGTAGGAGCGGAGGGAGTGGGCGCAGCCTTTGCCGACATCGCCGTAGCCGCAGACGACGGCGACTTTACCGGCGAGCATGACATCGGTGGCGCGTTTGATGCCATCCGCCAGGGATTCGCGGCAGCCGTAGAGGTTGTCGAATTTCGATTTCGTGACCGAGTCGTTGACATTGATGGCAGGGACGAGGAGCTTGCCTTGTTCTGCGAGCTGGTAGAGGCGGTGGACACCGGTGGTCGTTTCTTCCGAGACACCTTTCCATGCTTTTGCGACTTTGGTCCAGAAGCCGGGGCGTTCTTCGGCGACGCGGCGCAGGAGAGCTTTGACGACCGAAACCTCGTGGTTTTCGGCGGGTTCGTAAGCCCATTTGTTGCCTTGTTCTAGCTCGAAGCCCTTGTGGATCAAGAGGGTTACATCGCCGCCGTCATCGACGACGAGCTGGGGGCCCAGATCTTTCGGGAAGGTGATGGCTTTGAGGGTAAGCTCCCAGTATTCTTCCAGCGACTCGGCTTTCCAAGCGAAGACCGGAGTGCCGGTAGCAGCGATGGCGGCGGCGGCGTGGTCTTGGGTCGAGAAGATGTTGCAGCTCGCCCAGCGGACATCGGCGCCGAGGGCGACGAGAGTTTCGATGAGGACGGCCGTTTGGATGGTCATGTGGAGGGAGCCGGTGATGCGGACGCCTGCCAAGGGTTTTTCCTTGCCGTATTTTTTGCGGACGGACATGAGGCCGGGCATTTCGTGTTCGGCGACGGCGATTTCCTTTCGTCCCCAAGCTGCGAGAGCGAAGTCGGCGACGATGAAGTCCGAGCCAGCGGGAGTCAGCGCGGCGTATTTTTCCAAGTTCGCCAAGCAGGCGGGGTTGGAGGGTTCGTTTTTCGCCACGGCTTTTGCCACGGTTTTGGCAGGTGCTTTTTTGGCGGGTTTTTTTACTGGTTTTTTAGCGGGCATTGTAAGCTCTTTCTATTTTTAGTTTTTGGAATTGTTTGTGGAAAGCGCGTGTTATTTCGCGGCTTTTTTGAGGGCATCCACCTTGTCGGTGAGTTCCCATGTGATGTCGGGGTCATTCTTTCCGAAGTGCCCGTAGTTGGTGCTCTTCGAGTAGATCGGGCGGAGGAGGTTCAACTGCGAAACGATGTCTGCGGGTTTGAAGCTGAACACCTTGTTGATAGCGGCGATGATTTTGTCTTCATCGGTCGAGCAAGTGCCGAAAGTGTCCACATGGACGCTTACGGGGACGGGGTGGCCGATCGCGTAGGCAAACTGCACTTCGCACTTCGATGCGAGGCCTGCTGCGACGACATTTTTTGCGACATAGCGGCCCATGTAAGCGGCAGAGCGATCGACTTTTGAGGGGTCTTTGCCAGAGAAAGCACCGCCGCCGTGACGGCCCATGCCGCCGTAGGTATCAACGATGATTTTGCGTCCGGTCAGGCCCGAGTCCCCTTCAGGACCGCCGATGACAAAACGGCCCGTCGGGTTGACGAGGATCTCGGTTTCGCGGGAGAGCATTTTTTTCGGGAGCACCTTCAGGATGAGCTTTTCGGTGATAAATTTTTCGATTTCCGCTTTTTCTGCGGAGGCCGCGTGTTGGGTCGAGACGACGACATTGACGATGCGCGTCGGTTTGCCGTTGACATATTCGACAGACACTTGGGTTTTCGCATCGGGGCGGAGCCATTTGACTTTTCCGCTTTTGCGGATGTTGGTCAACTCCCGACCCAGGCGGTGGGCAAACATGATGGGGGCGGGCATGAGTTCCGGGGTTTCGTCGCAGGCGAACCCGAACATGAGGCCTTGGTCGCCGGCACCTTGTTCCGCGGTTTTTTTGCCGGAGGCTTTGCGCTTGTCAACGCCTTGTGCGATGTCCGGGCTTTGCCGTGTTAAGTAGTTGTTGATGAAAACTTTATCGGCGTGGAAAACATCATCGTCGTTCGTGTAGCCGATGCCGCGGATCGCTTGGCGGATGACATCGTTGTAGTCAAATTTTGCGCTGGTGGTGATTTCTCCACCGACTACGACGACATTGCTTTTGACAAAAGTTTCGCAGGCGACGCGGCTGAGAGGGTCGGCTGAGAGACAAGCGTCGAGGATTGCGTCAGAGATCGTGTCGCAGACTTTGTCAGGGTGGCCTTCGCCGACGGATTCGGAGGAGAAGATGTAGGAACGAGACATAGTTTTAATTTATGGTTTAGTGTTTTGATTTGCTTGAAGTGCCGCAGCATTTGCGGTAGATCAGCTATCAAGTTATTCAAATATCTTGATATGTCAAACGGAAATTTATTGAAGGCGGTGAAAATTTTGAGTGAGCCGACGCGGATGCGGATGTTGCTTTTATTGGCGGAGGAAGAGGTGACGGTGGCGGAGATGCAAGAGGTGATGGGGATGGGGCAGTCGAGGATTTCGATGAATTTGGGGAGGATGAAAGGAGGAGGGTTGGTGAGGTCGCGGCGGGTGGGGAGGAACATTTATTATGCGGCGGTGGATCCGTTGCCCGAGTTGATCGTGGCGTTATTGGAGGAGGGGCGGGGGCAGATGGTGGAGGTGGGGAGGGATGTGGTGGCGTTGGAGTTGGCGTTGAGGAAGCGGAGGGATCGGGCGACGGAGTATTTTAACAAGCTGGCGGGAAAGTTTGGGCGCACGCACATACCGGGGAGGTCGTGGCGCGGGTTGGCGCACGCGCTTTTGCGTTTGTTGCCGCCGATGGTGGTGGCGGATTTGGGGGCAGGGGAAGGGACGCTTTCTTTGTTGTTGGCAAAGAGGGCGGAGAAAGTGATTGCGGTGGATCGGTCCGAGCAGATGGTGGAATACGGGCGGCGGGTGGCCGAAGAGAACGGGGTGGCGAACATCGAGTATCGGCATGGGGACATCGAGAGTGCGCCGATCGGAGATGGGGAGGTGGATTTGGTTTTGTTCAGCCAAGTGCTGCATCATACGCCCAGTCCCGTGCGGGCGGTGCGCGAGGCTTTCCGCATTGTTCGTCCTGGGGGGAGAGTTATGGTATTAGATTTAGCCGCACATACTTACGAACAGGCGCGGGAGCTTTATGCGCATGCGTGGCTGGGGTTTTCCGAAGTGGATTTGCACGAGTTTTTGCGGAAGGCGGGGTTTGTGGACATCGAGGTGAGCGTGGTCGCGGCGGAGTCGCAGGAGCCGTATTTTCGCACGATTTTAGCGACGGGATCGAAGCCGGGAGAAGGGTAGGGGGAGGGAGAAGGATGAAAGCTGAAAGCTGAAA
>DYNR01000502.1 GCA_020720945.1 Chthoniobacter flavus
AGAGAACATTTCTGCGTGCCGCGAAGCCATGCCTCCGGTTCCGATAATTGCGAGGCGAACGCTTTTACGCCTGGCTTTTGCCGTGATTTTCACGCCCTCCTTCCCCGTGTGTTTTGCCTTCATGAAAATTAGCGGAAGCCCTCTTGCGGGCGCGTGTTTTTTTCGGGGTCTTCGGGAAGCGTTTCGAGCGGAGGGACATTCGGGCAAGAATCAAGAACGCTTGTCGGCGTGTGCGCCCAGAAGACGGCATTTGTTATAACCTTTTGAACGAGAGGAAGATGGTAAGTAGGATAGGTTTCGTGTCCGGGGCGAAAATAGAAAATTTTTCCGTTGCCGCGATACCATGTCGCCCCGCTGCGAAAGACTTCGCCTCCCGTGAACCAAGAAATAAAAATCAGTTCTTCAGGTTCCGGAATGCCGAATGGTTCGCCATACATTTCTTCCATCGGAATCTCGAAATAATCGCCGATCCCTTGGGTGATGGGGTGTCCGGGACGGAGGTTCCAAAGCCGTTCTTTATCGGTGGATTCCCGCCATTTCAGCGAGCAAGTAGTTCCCATCAAGCGTTTGAAAAGTTTCGAGTAATGGGCGGAATGGAGCGCGATCAACCCCATGCCTTCTTGGACGCGAGAAAATGCGTGTTCGACGATTTCTTGGCGGACTTCGCCGTGCGCCATGTGACCCCACCACACTAGCACATCCGTGTTTTTGAGCGTTTCTTGGGAAAGCCCGTGGTCGGGTTCGTCGAGAGTCGCCGTTTGCACTTGGAGCTTTTTTTGTTTTCGCAAAAAAGCGGCGATCGTCTCGTGCATCCCGCCTGGGTAGAGTGCGGCGACTTTCGGGTTCTTTTTTTCGTGGCGGTATTCTCCCCATACCGTGACGCGGATCGGAGGTTTGCTCATACGGGAAAAAACTATCGCAGATACGGGGGCAATTTGCAAACCCAGAGCTCAACCCTTTTTTACGAACCTGCTACCGAAAAAGAATAAATGGTGTGCGATCGAGCCAGTAAAGAACGACCTCCTCGCCAATGGTCAAATCCATGATGTCTGGCATCGGAGTAAGAGCATCTATCTCAGCAAAGTCCTGAGGGGCCGATTCAACCTCAAAACGGCCTCCAGTCAAAGTGCATTTTGTAGCTTCATGTTA
>DYNR01000235.1 GCA_020720945.1 Chthoniobacter flavus
CCCTCCTCCAAGGCGCAAAAAACAACGCTTTGCCGCAACTCGACACTTCCCTCGGTGCCGCTCTCCAAAGCACGGGCGAGCGCACCACCCAATCCGCCCAAAACTCTTCGAGCACCGGAACGGGCTACGGTCTGGCAGCATCCGCCTCTCTCGCTTGGCCTCTCCGCAACGATGCCGCAGAAGGTGCCGTCCTCTCCCAAAAAGGCTACCTCCAACAAGCGAAAACCCAAGTCTCTCTCCAAGAAAGCCAAGTCGCCAGCGCGGTCGTCACCGCCGCAAAATCGGTCATCAATTCTTCCGGTGCTCTCGCCGCGGCGGAGTCTTCTGCCCGCGACCAACGCGCGAGCGTGGAAGCCCAAGAAACACTTTTCTCGATGGGAATGTCTTCGCTGGTCGAAGTCATCACCACCCAAACAGACCTCGCCAGCGCGGAACTCAACCTCGTCCAAACCCAGTGCTCCTACGCCACCGCGCTAGCCCAACTCCGCTTCGCAACCGGCACCCTCCTCGCCGGAAATTCAAAAACAGGTTACTCGATCCCCACCTCTTCCCTGCTCCTCCCACCGCAAAAAATCCTCCCGGAAACTCCCCCTCCCCAAACACAAAATACCGCGAAACCGCAAAAAAAAACGAAACCCTGAATTCGTGAGATAAATGCAAAGAAGCTCCGCAAGGCATTGGAGCGAAAGGGTTTTAAAAAAACCAAGAAATACCCCTGAGTCTTTTGCGTGTTTTTTCTAACCCTTTGCAGCCCAATAGATTGCAGAGATTCACAGCAGTTATCTCACGGTTTTAAGGGAAAAAACAGTGACGCAAAACGATAGAAAAAAAACGCAAAACGCATCTAGCCATGAAACGGCTTTCCTGCAATACTGTCCCAGATATAAGTCGGCGGACTCCCATCCAGCAAAAAGCAAAACTGCCTGCTCTGGTTGCCCGCCAAACATTCAACCCAACAACAACCCACCATGAAAATCCTTTTTTCCACAACCCTCCTTCTCTTCTCCCTCTCCTCCGTCTTGTTCGCCGGCGTCGAAAAACAAGAAGACGGCACATTCATCATCAGCGGCCCAATCTCCTACTTGGCGGAACGAAACAACATCTTCATCGCCAACGGCTTCGATAAAGGCGAATACAAAAATGTCCTTTTGAGAGACTCGATCCTTGCCGCCGCTCCCGAATTGAAAAACTGCAAAAAAACCGAGGTTTCCTTGAAGGTGCAAGGCCGCGAATTGGGTGGGGCCGATGGCGTAAAAACTCTCGTCGCCGAAAAACTCGTGCAAGTCATCAAAGGGCCGGAGGCTTCCACCGCCCCCTGATTTCAAAACCTCAAAAACGAACCGCAACCCATTGCGTATCCGCCAAAACAAATAGCCGATTTTGCTTCGCGTCGGCGACTCCCGCCGACGCGTCTCTTTTCCTCTTCACCTCACAACCCTCCCCCCGCTACTTTTTCCGAATGAACCTCCGCTTCTTTTTCGCTCCCTTTCTCGCCGCCACCGTTCTAACTGCTTCCCCCGTTTTTTCCCAAAGCGTCCCCGTCGTGGACTTTGGCGACGACCTCGCATGGTGGTGCAAAGGCCTCCCCGAATACCGCTGGGGCGAACCCGCCCTAAAACTAACCCGCGAAAGCGTCGATGCCACCACTTCCCGCTTCGGCCACGCCTTCAGCCTAGATGTTCCTCTCAACCCCGCCACTTCGGAATACAACCTCCGCGGCAATAACACCCGCTTCTACGGCGGCATGATGACCCTCGCTTATAACTCCCCCATGCCTGCCGCCGATGATAAGGACGGAGGAAAACTCTGGCGGCACCACTGGACCGAAGGCGGTATCAACATGGACCACGAAGGCTACGATGACCTCAATTTCATGGGCTACGGTCTCCGTTCGATGGAAAACTCGATGCGGGCTTTCGGCCTTTGGGTTTGGAAAAAAGAGGACTTCCTGAACGGCGGCGACAAATTCCCTGTTTCCTTCGACGAAAATAGCAAAATCGCTGTTTACATCTCCCGCACTTACCCCGTCAGTAAGGAGCATGCAAAAGAATTGAACGATTCGCGAAAAGAGGGCGCGCCCCTCACCGGCCCTTTCAGCGATACTTTTGCAAATAGCCGCATCGCCGACATCCCACGCGAGCTTTGGAAGGGCTGGGAATCCGTGGATTTTGTCGTCCAAGATGGCGAACAATTCTACATCGCAGAAACGCACTTTGGCACACGCCAACAAACCTTATTTGAAATCTCTCCCGCCAAAGTCAAGTGGGCAAAATATAACCCCAAAGGACCTTGGGACATCGAATGGGACCGGACAAAAGCGACCTTCGAGACGCACTCCTTCCAAGATATCCGCGCCGCCGGTTGGATGATCTCCAAACCCACCCCAGGCGAAATTACGACCTTCTGGCTCAAATGGCATGCTTTCGGCATGGACGCTGTCGTCAAACGCCCCGATGCTCCCGCATGGAACCTCGCCATGCAACCTTCGGATAAAAACAAATCCCTCTACGCCGCAAAAACTCCCGTCACCTACGAGCAATGGAGCAAAATCTATCGCTGGGCAAGTCGTAGCCAATACGCCTTGCACCATGGCTATAACTTCAATAAAGACGGCAACCTTGGCTCGGCCATTGCGGACTCTGCCCCCCATCGCTCGGACGAACCCGTCACTGGCATCTCCTGGCAAGATGCTGTCTTGTGGTGCAACGCCATTTCAGAATACGAAGGAAAAACCCCTTGCTACTACGAGGATGCCGCTTTCTCAAAAATTCTCCGCTCGGTAAAAAATCGCGCAGCAGAAACCACCATCGACGAACTTCCCACGATCTACCTCCGCCCAGATGCCGCCGGATACCGCCTCCCTACCGCCCAAGAATTTGCCTCGCTCACCCCTGCAAACCCGACAAAACTCTGGCAGTTTGTCTGGGATGTGGACGGCAATGTTTTTGAACCCACCAAGCGCAAACTCATCACCGTCCTCGGCGGTGACCCCGCCCAAAAACCGGACTCCCCGAAACTTCCCTTCGGCGAAACCCCTTCCCGCGGCCACCACGCCATCGGCTTTTTGCCGGTCATTGCCCCCGCCGGAATCGCAGACCTCGTAGCAAAAGCCCCCGCCGCACCCGCCTCCGGTTTATGGAAAATGGATGCCGTCCCCGCTTGGTCGTTCGCCGAAGAACAACGCCTAACCCCCGCTTCCTCCCCAGCCGCCACTCCCCCCGAAATCCCTCTCGTCTCTGCGGACGGAACCGTAGCGGGAAAAACGGAAGTCTCTTACGCCCAATGGAAAACCGTCTGGAATTGGGCGGAAAATAACGGCTTCCGCTTCGACTACGATGGCGACATCGGCAGCCTCAAATGGGATCGGCAAACCGAAACCCACTCCCAAGACGAACCCGTCACTTCCATCGGCATCCTCGATGCCGTCGTCTGGTGCAACGCCCTCTCCGAAATGAGCGGACTCAAACCCGTTTACTACTCGGACCCCGCATTCACCCAACCCATCAAAACCGTCCACCCTGCCCGCTCCATCGCCATGAGCGACCGCACCAACACCCACCACCCGCCCAAAGGTTGGCCAAAAATCGCTGGATTCTTGAAAGACAGGGTTTTCCTAGACCCTTCTGCCAATGGATACCGCCTCCCCACTGCCGATGATTGGAAAACCATCGCCGGTGCCGACGCTTACCCATCCGGAAAAACCCTCGATCCCGCCACCGCATGGATGATCGAAAACAGCGGGCAGCGAACCCAACCCGTAGGAACTTCCAAACCCACAGGCTCTGGCTTCTTCGACCTCGCCGGCAATGTCTTTGAATGGTCTCTCAGCTTCGCGCAAAAAGACGGGAAATCGACCGCCATCCAAGCGGCCCGCGGAGGTTCCCACCGTTCCGACTACAAAGTAGGCACATCCAACCCCCTCACCAACGCGACAATTGCAACCAATTCCGCATTCCAATCCTTGAATGCAGGGATTGC
>DYNR01000020.1 GCA_020720945.1 Chthoniobacter flavus
CAGGGTTGGATGAAAAATCAGACTTCCACTTGTCTTCCGATCTCGATTGTCCGGCCTGGTGGCAACTTGAAGAACTCGGCTGCGTTTTGCGCGTTTCTGCTCAGTGCCACGAAAAGAGTGCGCCTGTAAAACGGCAACCCGCCTTTTCTTGCGCTGACAATCGCTTCGCGCCCCAAGAAAAAAGTGCTTCGTTCCGGGTCGATCGGCAAGGCTTTCAGCTTGCACGCTTCCATTACATCATCGGCATTCGGGACTTCCATGAATCCAAATTTTGCTTGGACTTGGTAAAACCCGTGGCTCATTTTTGTCACGCGAACCCGTTCGGATTTGGGGACATAAGGGATGGGAGCCGGGGTGATGCTCATGACGATGTTCCTTTCGTGCAAGACCTTATTGTGCGTCAAATTAGAAACGATGGCGTTCGGTGTCGCGTCGGAAACCGACGAGAGGAACACGGCGGTTCCCTTGATTCTATGGGGGGCATACGCGGGGTTGAGCACGCCGGACATCGCGATGGACTCGATGAAATCTTCGAGTCTTCCGAGGGCATTTGTCATGTTTTTCCGGATGTAAGCTCTGCCGGCTTTCCATGTGCTCATCACATAAAAAACCACCAGCCCCATCCCGACGGAAAACCACCCGCCGCTCATAATTTTGAGCAAATTCGATGCGAAGAAGCTCACTTCTACCAGCAAGAAACAGGCGCAAACGCTTCCCGCCAAAAGAAAATTCCACTTCCAGAGTTTGCGGGCAGCAAAGTAAAACAGCGTTGTTGTCGCGATCATGGTCAGTGTCACGGCGATGCCGTAAGCAGCGGCCAAGGCAGAGCTGCTGCCGAAAGCCAGCACCAGCAAAACGCAGCCCACCGCCAAAATGAAATTTACCTGCGGGATGTAAATTTGCCCGTATTCGCTTTGGTTCGTGTGCAAAATCTGCATCCGGGGCAGGTAGCCCATTTGGACGGCTTGCATGGTGAGGGAAAACGCTCCCGAAATGAGCGCTTGCGAGGCGATGACCGTCGCGGCCGTCGCAAGGATCACCAGCGGCACGAGTGCCCACGAGGGAGCCATCATGAAAAACGGGTTTTCCGGTTTTTCTGGGCTGGTCAAAACAAGGGCCCCTTGGCCGAGGTAATTCATTGCCAAAGAAGGAAATACGATGAACGCCCAGCCGATCCGAATCGGCTTGCAACCGAAATGCCCCATGTCCGCATACAGTGCTTCGCCACCAGTCACCACCAAGAAAACGCTTCCCAAAACGGGGATTGCCACCATCGGATGCCCCCACAAATACGCCGCCGCATACAACGGGTTGATCGATAAAAAAATCTCGGGATACTTCCACACCTGCGAAACTCCGAGCAAAAACAAAACCGCGAACCAGACCAAGATCACGATCCCAAAAATCCCGCCGAGTGCTCCCGCCCCATACCGCTGGACCGAAAACAGGGCGATCAAAATCCCCACGGCAATGTAAACCGCCACCGAGTGAAAGGCAGGAGAAATGATCTTCAAACCCTCCACGGCAGAAAGCACGGAAATCGCCGGCGTGATCACTCCGTCCCCATACAAAAACGCGGCACCCAAAAGCCCCACGCCCGTCATCGTCAAAAAAGTTTTGCCCTGTCCTCCTGGCGGAAACGCCAGCGAAAGCAAGGTCAAAATCCCGCCTTCTCCCTTGTTGTCCGCCCGCAACACCAGCGCGATGTATTTGATCGACACCAGCAAAATCAGAGTCCACAAAATCAGGGAAAGCACCCCCATGACCTCCTCTTTCCCCGACCCGTAATGCAAGCACTCTTTGAACGCGTAAAGAGGGCTTGTCCCAATGTCGCCAAACACCACGCCCAGCGCGGCAATCACTTTTGCCGATATTTTTTTATCACCGTGAACACTCATTTTTTTATCGCAGTTTCAACAAAGATTCATACTGGTCGATGATGCCTTCCATCCGGAAGTCAGCGGCCTTGCGCAAGCTCTCCTCGCGCATTGTTTCCAGCTCCTTCGATCCTCCTAAAATTTTTTCGATCGCCCCCGCAAATGCTTCCGGTTCAAGTGGAAGCGCAAACCCGTTTTTCCCGTCTTCGAGCACATCGGCGAGTCCGGGGATGCTGCTTCCGACGATGGCCAGACCGTCCGCCAACGCTTCGACAGCGGCCATGGGCAAGCCCTCGTGCAGCGACGGCATCAGCAAAACTTGCGACTCCGCCCGCAAGCGCGAGAGCGGTTCTTTTCCCAACCAACCGTGAAAAAACACGCGTTCGCCCATGCGTTGCTCGGAGACGAACGCTTCCGCCTCCCGCCGCAAGGGGCCGTCTCCGACCACATCAAACCGCCAATGTTCTGCCCCGACCCGCGCAAACGCCTGCAATGCGAGCATCAGGTTTTTTTGCACGCTGATCCTTCCGACAAACAAAAAACGGACTTCGTTTTTGGGAACGGACAAGGCGCTTTTTTCTTTTTTGGAAAACGCCAGGCCATTGTGGATCACCACGGGTTCGGCATTGTAAGCGGCGACCGCCAAATTCTTTACAAAGCGGCTGACTGCGCTGATTCTCGACGCCCTTTTCCAAATCGGCACCGTGAAAGGTTTTACCACGCGAAACAGACCTGCCGTTTGTTCGGGAACGCCGCCAGGCACATCCCCCAAATGGACAGTCAAAACATAGGGGACCCCCGTCAAAACCGAAAGCACCCAAGCCACCGCCCCGGTAGGAACTGCAAAGTGTGCGTGGATAACATCCGGTTTCCATTTTCTGACCAGTCGCCATCCCGGCAAGATCGACCACAAAACATACAGCAGCATTTCCTTGACGCTGCAAGTATCGGGCAACCGCCGCGGGGCATTCACCCGTTTTACTTTTACCCCGCCTTCCTCAAACTCCAAGGGATGACACCCCGCATTCCCTGTCAAAAAGCGAACCTCGTGCCCGCGCGCTACCAACTCCTGGGCGACGGATGCCGCCACCCGTCCTCCGCCACCTCCTACGGGCGGGTATTCGTAACACAAAACCAAAATCTTCATTGCTCCATCAGCTTCCCCACCTTTGCCACCTTCGCCCATTCGTCCCAGTTGTCCTTCAAATCACGGGACCTCTGGCGATGTTTCGCAAATCGCGAACCATATAAATTGTCTTCCCCTGCGACTCGTAAAAAGTCCTCGTTATCATTTCCGCCAAAAGCCCCATCAAAAAACAAAGCACCGCCGTCATTCCCGTAAAAACAGTGAGCAGCAAGAGAGGGTTTTTGATGAACGGTTCTTCGACGAGAAACAGGCGGTAGAGCGACCATCCAAAAAAGACCGCAGACATACAGGCAGAAACCAATCCACACAACCCGAACAGATACATCGGTTTCAGGGCGAATTTATCCAAAAATTTCACCGTGATCAAGTCGGCCAAAACCTTCAAAACCCGTTCCAGCCCGTATTTTGAAGAGCCGCTCGTCCGGGCGAAATGGTTCACGGCGACTTCCGTGATCCTTGCCCCGTGCCACTTTGCGTAAACCGGCAAAAAGCGGTGCATTTCTCCGTAAAGACGCACGCCCTTGATGACCTCGGCCCGGTAAGCTTTGAGGGAACAACCAAAATCGTGCAGCTCGACACCCGACACCCAAGAAATCAGGCGGTTGGCTAAAATGCTCGGGAAGTTTCTTTGCAAAGCGTTGTCTTTTCGGTCTTTGCGCCATCCGGAACAAACATCATAGCCTTGTTCTATTTGTTCCAGCAACTTCGGGATGTCGCCCGGGTCGTTTTGCAAATCCCCGTCCATCGGAATGATGACCTCTCCGGAAGCGTAGTCAAAGCCCGCCATCATTGCCGCCGTCTGCCCAAAATTCCGCCGGAAATGGACGACCTTGACTTCCTTTCTGTTCGCCGCCAGTTCATCCAAAATCTCGGTACTCCCGTCGTGGCTCCCATCGTTGACAAAAATCAACTCCCATTTTCTTCCCGTCGATTCTAGCACGGAGCACACGCGGTCGTGCAATTCGCGGACGGAACCCTTTTCATTATATACTGGAATGGTTACGGATATCATCTTTAGAATCAACTCCTACAAGAGTTTTGGGCGGAGAGCAACCCTTCGAATGTTTTTTTTAAGCGGGCCGTCCTTTCCATGGAAGAAGTGGTTTTTGGAACGGTCAAACGCTTTCCTTCCCCCGGAGAGTTGCTGCCTTCCCAGTCGGGCAAGTTCTGGGGCAATTACAAACTGTCCCGCTTTGAAAGTGCCGGACTCCGATGAAAAACACGGCCTCACCGATGTCGCTGATACGGAGCAGCATCTTCGCCTCATTCAATCCATCCCGCCGCCTCGTCCACACCCTCCACGCCTTCTGGCGCATAGGAAAAGTGAAAAAGTGAAGGATGGAAGAAAAAAGGATTGACGGAAAGGCACAAAAAGATTGAGATTCACACACCGTTTATCGGAAGTTTTAACGGAAAAAAAATCGCCATCATGAAACATTTCTCTCACCGCTTGCACCTCGGAACCCCTGATGTCTTACCTCAAAGCGTTGGGCATCTTCCGCTTCGCTTTCCTCGAAACGCTTCTCCGTGCCGCCGATTGCCGCGCTTCCAAAATTAATCTACCCACAGACCAGCCATGAGCCAAATTATCCTTTTTGAAGAAACTAAAGTCCGCCGCGCTTGGAACGAAACCGAGCAAAAATGGTATTTCGCCATCGTGGATGTCGTTGCCGTCCTTACCCAGAGCAATAACCCGCAGATCTATTGGCGCGTCATGAAAAAACGCCTCACCGATGAAGGCAACCAAACCGTTACAAATTGTCACGCTTTGAAAATGACAGCCGCCGACGGCAAGCAACGACTTACTGATGTCGCTAATACAGAGCAACTTATGCGCCTCATTCAATCTATCCCATCGCCGAAAGCCGAACCCTTCAAGCTCTGGCTCGCCCGTGTCGGCTACGAACGGCTCGAAGAGATCGAAAACCCCGAACTTGCAGCGAAGCGGATGCGCGCCATCTACGAGCAAAAAGGCTACTCCGAAGACTGGATCGAAAAACGACTGCGCGGTATCGCCGTCCGCGACGAACTCACCGACGAATGGAAAAAGCGCGGGGTCAAAGAACAGAAGGAGTTTGCCATCCTCACCGCCGAAATCAGCAAAGCTACCTTCGGCATGACCCCGTCCGAATACAAAGAGTTCAAGTCACTCGCCAATCCCAAAGAAAACCTCCGCGACCACATGACCGATCTGGAACTCATCTTCACAATGTTGGGCGAAGCCTCCACCACCGAGATCGCCAAACGCCGCGATGCCCAAGGTTTTCCCGAAAACAAAATTGCAGCACAAGAAGGCGGCTCCGTTGCCGGCAACGCCCGCAAAGACCTCGAAAAGAAATCCGGCAAGAAAGTTTCCACCCAAACCAATTTCAAATCCCTGCCCGAATCAAAGGTCAGAAAACTCAAACAAAGCAACCAGCAATGAACTCCCTCCCTCTCTCCGCCTGCACTCCCGAACCTCTGATGTCTTACCTCAAGGCTCATTGGGTTTCCTGCCCATTCTCCCACAAAGTGATTACCCGCAAACATATTGCCTTTACAACGAAATAGCACTTGAAAAAACTCAAAAAAATCATAAAACTCAATCAGTCTTCAACAAAGGAATTAAACATGAAAACCGTCACGCTCCCCGCCAGATGCAACGGCAAACACAGAGACACTGCAGCTCCGTTTGATATTCCCGAAAATGCCCAACTCTTCATTGCCGTTGCCACTCCAGAAAACAACGAAGAAACTGACGCTGATTTCCGTGCCGACTGGTATGCTCTCAGTGCTATGGGCCTAGCGCGTGCCTACGGCGATGATGAACCAGAATACGATGAAACCAAGCTCCAAGAAATCAACCCCGCCTACGAACCCCTGTGACACCATGACCTTCGCTGACTTCTTCAAAAACGCTACAGGCAACCCGCCCTACGACTGGCAACAGCGGCTCGCTGCTGATGTCGCCTGCCAATCCCGCCTCATCGACATCCCCACCGGCCTAGGCAAAACCGCAGGGGTCGTCCTCGCGTGGTTGTGGAACTATGCGCAACCGAACCTCCAAAAGAACGGGGAGGTGGCATCTTGCCCCCGCTTCCCCCGACGTCTCGTCTATTGCCTCCCCATGCGCACGCTCGTCGAACAAACCGTCGGCGAAATCGAGAAGTGGCTCAAGGCACTGTTAGAAAAATATCCCGAAAACTTAGACATTCAATGGCTCGCCGAGCACTCACCCATCACCCTCATGGGCGGCGAAGAACTCGACGGAAACCGCAAAGACTGGCATCTCCACCCAGAACGCCCCGCCATCCTTGTCGGCACACAAGATATGCTCCTCTCCCGCGCCCTCAACCGCGGCTACGCCGCCAGCCGCGCCCGCTGGCCCATCGACTTCGCCTTGCTCAACAACGATTGCCTCTGGATCATGGATGAAGTGCAGTTGATGGGAGCAGGACTCGCTACCACTTGCCAGCTCGAAGCCTTCCGCAACAGCATGAACTCAGAGAAAGCCTGCTTCTCGTGGTTTGCTAGTGCCACGCTGGATCCCTCATGGCTCAAAACTGTGGATTTGCAAACCGAATGGGACAACACGCTTTCCCTTGACGATACCGACAAAGAATCTACCCGTGTTTCCAAACTCCTCACCGCTTCCAAACCCATCCAAAACGCACAAAATTCCGTTGAGGAACCCGCCAAACTCGCCAACGAGATTTTAGTTCAAGCACAAGAAGCCGAAAGTTTCACCCTCGTCGTCTGCAACACTGTCAAACGCGCTCGTTCCCTCCACGCCGAAATCAAAAAACTCCTCTCTCCCGTCCCAAAGAAAAAATCGAAAAAGAACGGTGCACAGGAAGAAGCAACGCAGGTTGACACCATCCCTCTGATTCTGCTCCACTCCCAATTCCGCCCTGATGATCGGGCTAAAATCATTGAGCAGATTTATGGCATCAAAGACAAAACGGGCATTGTCGTCAGCACCCAAGTCGTTGAGGCGGGCGTGGATATTTCCGCGCAAATCCTTTTCACCGAAACCGCCCCGTGGTCATCCCTCGTCCAACGCTTCGGCAGGTGCAACCGCCGCGGCGAATCCATCTCGGCCAATATTTTCCACATTCCGCTCTCGTCAAAAAAACCAGACGAAAAACAAACGGCTCCCTATTCTCCACAGGAAATAGAAAAATCCCTCGACCGTCTCAAGACCCTGACAGACGCATCCCTGCAAAACCTTGATAATCCCCAATACCGCGTAACCGCCGCCGACAAACCTTTCATCCCTCATGTCCTCCGTCGCAAAGACATCATCGAGCTTTTCGACACCACCCCCGACCTCTCGGGTCAAGACATAGACATCGAACGATTCATCCGCGAAGCTGACCGATGCCATGTGCAGCTCTATTGGCGCGAATGGCAAGGAAGCAAAAATTTGCAACTGCCCCCCGATGACTTTCCCGCTCCCACACGCGCAGAACTCTGTTCAGCCCCAGTCGGAGAGGTCAAAGATTTTGTCGCCAAAAACACCGCGTTCCTCTGGGATTTCACTTCGGAAAAATGGAAAAAACTCACATCAAAAGAATCGTCCTCCATCTATCCCGGACAAGTCTTGCTCATTCCCGCTCACCTCCGCGGTTACTCTACGGAAGAAGGATGGGGCGGTGAGACCAGCACCGTTGTCTCGCCCATCTGTTCCACATCTCCACGCAATGATTCCATTCACGCCGATCCGCTCTCCGAATGTCCGTGGCAAACCATCGCCCAGCACACCGCCATGGTCTGCTCCGAGATGGAGAAAATCCTTGCGGCTCTGCCCGTAGGCAAGAGAGAAATATTGGAAATCGCGGCACTCTGGCACGACTGGGGCAAAGCTCACCCGTCCTTCCAAGCTAAACTCGATCCAACACAACGGGCTTCCAAGCTCGGCTCTGCGCCAGCCGCCAAAGCCCCCAAGGATGCTTGGCTCAAAAGCCATGACCGCCCCGGCTTCCGCCACGAACTGGCTTCCGCTCTCGCCATGCTCGTCCCCGAAACACCTCTGGGAATCTCCGATGAAGACCGCGACCTCGCCGCCTATCTCGTCGCCGCTCACCACGGTAAAGTCAGGCTCTCCATTCGTTCGTTTCCCGACGAAGAAAAACCCGAATCCGCCTCCCGCTTCGCCCGTGGCGTATGGGAAGGGGACTGCCTGCGCGCTACCCCGTTATCCAATACGCTCACTGCACCAGAGACCGTAATTTCTTTGGAGCCGATGGAACTAGGCAAATGCGAGCATCCACCGTTCACTGGATTGCCAAGTTGGATTGAACGCACCCTCAAGCTTCGCGATACCCTTGGCGTCTTCCGTCTCGCCTACCTCGAAATGCTCCTGCGCGCCGCCGATTGCCGCGCCTCAAAAGAGGGGGGCGTGCCATGAACTACCAAGCCCTTGTTGCATCCATCCGGCAGGTCCACGACAATGCTCTGACCCAAGTTGCCAGAACCGTCAATCGCTCGCTCATCTTACGAAACTGGGTCATCGGAGCTTATCTCGTTGAGTTCGAGCAAAACGGCGAGGATCGGGCGCAATACGGAACGGGGCTACTCAAACAATTGGCAAAAGATTTAACCGCAAGAGGCGTTTCAGGCTGTAGCCGCCAAATGCTCGACCGAATGCGCTTGTTCTATGCGGCGTATCCGCAAATTTCCACGGTGATTTGCTCACCAGCGGTGAGCATTTCGGACGGAGAAATGCCTACCGAAAAAAGCTCATCACTGATGAGCTTTTTCGGCATCTTGCCTTCACACATTGGATCATCGCAAGATGGCCGATTCGCAAAACCATCAAAATCCCAATCTGATTCATCCCCATCTCCCCTCCCTCCTCAAGAGCTTCTCCGACTGTCATGGACACACATTATCGAACTGCTCTCCCTCGACGCCCCCTGGAAACGAGCCTTCTACGAAAACGAATGCCTCAAGGGAAATTGGTCTGTGCGCCAGCTCCAGCGCCAACTCGGCTCCCTCCTCTACGACCGCACCGCCCTTTCCACCGACAAGGAAACCGTCATCAACCACGCCCGCCAACAAGCCTCCGAAGCCCCTATGGTTATCGCCGACCTCATCCGCGATCCCTACATCCTCGAATTTACAGGCCTTGATGAAAAATCCCACTACCTCGAACGCGACCTCGAAACTGCCCTGCTCGATCACCTTCAAACCTTCCTCCTCGAACTAGGCAAGGGCTTCTGTTTCGAGGCTCGCCAAAAGCGCATCACCGTCGGCAACGAACACGACTACATTGATCTCGTCTTCTACCACCGCATCCTCCGCTGTCACCTGCTCATTGACCTGAAAGTTCGCACCTTCCAGCATGGCGATGCTGGTCAAATGAATTTTTACCTCAACTTCTGGAAAGACCAGATGATGCAACCCGGAGACCAGCCGCCCGTTGGCCTCATCCTCTGTGCAGACAAGGAGCAACCCCGCGTGGATTACGCCACCGCAGGCCTCGACCACCAACTCTTTGTCTCTCGCTATCTCAACAACCTTCCATCCATCGAAACTCTGCAAAACCTTATCGAACGCGATACCGCCACTTGGCTTCAGATCCGCGAAGAAGCCGCAGAATACAAAGCCAGTTCGCAATGAAAAACATACCTCTCACCGCCTGCACTCCAGAACCCCTCATGTCTTACCTCAAGGCTCTCGGCATCTTCCGCCTCCTCGCGCAAGATTTTACACACGGCGATCCCTCCGTCAAAGCCTCTTGGCTCAACGGGTGCTTCCATCTTCACACCAAGCTCGACCAACAACAGATCGAAGACTTTTTCTACACGCATTACCAGCCAACACCGATTATTGGCCCATGGGCAGGAGGTTCTGGTTTTTTCAAAAAAGACAACAAAACAGCCGTCAACGCCATCGCCGATAGCACCTGCACCCGATTAGACAATTTCAGGAAAGTCATCGGAAAAACACGGAGCATTTTGGAAGAAGAAAAAGTTGGCGAAAAACCTGCCGATGAAACAAAAGCGAATTTGTTAAAACGCTACCGGACCGAACTGCCAGACTCGTTCGTGGATTGGATGGATTGCGCCATTCTGCTCCAAGAAGAAGGACAACGGTTCGCCCCCTTGCTGGGCACAGGTGGGAATGACGGGCGGCTGGATTTTACCCAAAATTACATGCAACGCATTGTTGCTCTCGGTCTTCACGGGGCGATGGATGCCAGCGCGAAAAACCTCTTGCACAATGCCCTGCACGGCTCGCCCACCGCTCTCAACAAGGCATCCGTCGGCCAGTTTTATCCGGGGCGAGTCGGAGCTCCTAACTCCACGCAAGGCTTTGAAGGCGATTCGACTGACAATCCGTGGGACTTTATTTTCATGCTAGAGGGATCCTTGCTTTTTGCGGGTGCCGCATCCAAGCGCCTCGGCTCTCTCTCATCATCTTCTGCTTCTTTCCCTTTCTCGATTCAGTCGTCCCCCGTCGGGTCGTCCCTTAGTTCACAATCTGAAAACGCCTCTGCCCGAGGAGAGATTTGGATGCCGATCTGGACGCGCACCTGCTCGTTGCCAGAAATCTCCCAACTCTTGGCCGAAGGACGAGCAGAATTATCAGGTCGTGCGGCGAAAAACGCTTTGGAGTTCGGACGCGCCGTGGCTTCTCTTGGAGTAGATCGCGGCATTCAATCCTTCGCCCGTTTTGGGTTTTTCAAAAGAAGCGGCAAGGCATTTCTCGCTCCCTACATCGAAACCATTGCCGTCAAAGAAAAACAAACCGTCAAACTCGTAGAACAAGCCGACCCATGGCTCGCCGCCTTCCGCCGCTGTTGCTCCAAAGATGCGCCAGCCCGTTTCTCTTCCTCCCTCCGCCGCATCGAATCTGCTATTTTCGATTACTGCCGCTACGGTGAATCCGCATCCCGCTTCCAACTCATCCTCCGTGCCTTCGGCAACGCCGAGCGCGAGCTTGCCTTGACTTCGGGCAGTTGCGGGCAGGGCGGAAATTGCCGCCCGCTCTCCGGTCTTTCTGCCGAATGGATTCCTGCCTGCAACGACGACTCACCCGAATTCGACATCGCCCTTGCCCTCGCTTCGATCTACCAAGTATCGGACAAAATCGGCTCTCTCCGCTCCAACCTCGAACCTCTCGCCCCAAAGAAAAAATACCCCGCCTTCCTCGAATCTTCCAAAGCTGCCGTCTGGAAAGGCTCCAATCTCTGCGACAATCTCTCCGCGATCCTCGCCCGCCGCCTCATGGATGCCGACCGTTACGGGGCAACCCAATCACCCCTCGCAGGCTTACGCACCGCTTCGCTTGCAAGCATCTCCGCTTTTTTAGACGGCAACACCGATGACGGAAAAATCACTGAACTTCTCTGGGGTCTAATCGCCTTAAGGTCTTTTGACGCACCCAAGCCGCAAGTAAGCATTTCAATCCGAGAACCCGACCCCGCAGTGCCCGCTCCCTACGCCCTACTCAAGCTCCTCTACCTCGCCCGCCCGCTCGAAATCGGCGGCGAAAAAATCACGCCCTACGCCGAACCCGCCATCCTCCCACTTCTCCGTAGCGGGAATCTCAACTCCGCCTGTTCCATCGCCGCCCGCCGTCTCCGCTCCTGTGGACTGAAACCCATCCCGCATAGCCGCCTTCACGCCACCACCCGCTCCGCCAACTGGCAGGATGCCCGCATCCCCGACATCGCCAGACTCTCCGCCTCCCTCCTCATCCCCATCTCTTCCCGATCCACCGATACACTTTTAACCACTGTTTTCAGAAAACTGGAACCCGCCCCCCGCTAAACAACAAACCAACCACAACCAAGAAAAAATCTATGAGCATAGACTACAATAAACTGATGAATGAACCCCGCCTCCTCCTTGAGGCATCACTGAAACCCCTCCAAGGCGACCGCTTTCAGCCCACCGGCTTCCCCGACCTCGGCCCCGCCCGCTACACCGCCCCAGATGGCACAGAAATGCTGCTGGTGGAATCCGTCCAATCGGTTGCCAATAGGATGGAGTTGGCGTGCTGGAATGAAGAAAAGGATGATCTGCTGGACGAATTGCAAGGTCTCCCTTTCATTCGTGTCAAGGATGCTGATGGCGTGCCATTGACCAACTCTGTTCTCGAATCCCATCGCATCAATTCCCCGTATATCTTGGAAAGCCAAGACACGACTGTTTTCCAAAAACTCAAAGAGGACACCGCCGGATTCGAAATCGGCGCAGTAAAAATCAAAGACCTTGCAAAGCTTGTCCTCAAATACGATGTCAATGCGCTTCTCCATGGAGTCTTTATCGCAAAAAGTGAACTCGCCGGAGGTCGCCTCCGTTTGTCTCGTTCGCTTTCTGGTTTTATTGAAGCCAAATCGGCTGGCACCGTCGAAAGTGGCGGCGTTAAAAACGACCGTGTGAACCCTTCCGGCGATACGAAATCTGGCTTCGGAAATGTCCCTTTCCACCGCTCCGAATTCACAGCCAAAGAAATCACCGCTTACTTCAACCTCGATCTCGCTCTTTTGCGCGGTTATTCCCTCGGCAAGGATGTGACCAAACTTTTGATTGCGCTCTCCTTGCTGAAAATCCGCCGTTTCCTCGAAAATGGCCTGCGCTTACGCACGGCTTGCGATCTGGAAGTTGCAGGAGCCCTCACCGTCAAACGCCCAACAACCTTCATCATACCTGAAACGCCAGTTCTCCTCGCCGAATGCAAGACCCTGATTGAAAAATGCAAATCCCTCTTTGCCGATCCCGCGATCACCGAAGTCAAGTGGACGGCAAAGCCGAAGAAGGATAAAAAATCCGACAAAGCATCCGACGACGAATCCGAGCAAGGGGAATAATCCATGACCGCCATCACCCTGACCTTCCCCGCAGGGCGGTTCCACGCCACACCGTGGAGCCGCCATGTCAACGAGGGTGCGCCCGAGTGGCCGCCCTCTCCTTGGCGGTTGCTCCGCTCGTTTGTCGCTGTCTGGAAACGCAAGCTCGATGACCAACTCGACGAAGCAACCGTTTGCACCCTCCTCAAAAAACTCTCCGCACCGCCTGTTTTTCATCTACCACAAGCAGTTCCCGCCCACACGCGTCACTACATGCCGCTCTACGACGGGAAACGCACTCTCGTCTTCGACTCCTTCCTCGCCATCGGCAAAGAAGAAAAAATCCTCGTTGCATGGAGCGATGTCTCTCTTGAAAGCGAAGAAGCGGAAGCTCTCTCGCTTCTCCTCGAAAATCTCGGCTTTCTCGGTCGCGCCGAATCGTGGTGCTCCGCCTCCTTCGCTACGGAGGAGGAACAGCAGACGCTTCCCCTAAAACTTCCGAGAACCTGCCCCCTCGGCGACCATGAAAAAATGCCGGATGGCTGCCAAGCCATCCGCATCCTTTGCGCCGATCCTGAAGAGGCGTTTAAAAACTCGGCGTTTTTTGACATCACCTTCAAAGAAAATTCAAAAGGCAAACGAAAAGAGACACAAAAACGCACCGCAGACGAATACTCCCCCGACTGGCATCTCTGCGCCGAAACCCTCTGGCTCCACCAAAAACGCTGGTCGCAGCCGCCCGGCAGTCGCTGGATCACCTACGCCCGCCCATCCGATTGCTTCAAGCCTGAACCCGTCCGTCGTAAAACCCTCCGCAAAACCCAACCCCAGCCGCAGGTGCTTCGCTTCGCCCTTGATTCCGCTGTTTTGCCCTCCATCACCGACACGATTCGCATCGCGGAAAATGCCCGCCGTGCGCTCATGGGGCTTTGCGGCAAACTCACCGAGCAGAACGGCATCCGAGGCAAATCTGCCATCCTCTCCGGCAAATCCGAGGAAGGCGAACGCCTCACCGACCACACCCACGCCTACTACCTTCCGACCGACGAAGACGATGATGGCAGACTCGACCACCTTACAGTCTATGCCCAGCAAGGTTTCGGCGATGCGGAACTCCGCGCCGCCCAAAAATTCCTCGAACTCCGCGACCGCGACCGTGAGGAATCTGGCCACCCTCTCCGCACGCTCCTGCTCGGTTGGGGGCTGGAAAACGAGTTTCACCCCGGCCCCCTTGCTTCCTCAAAAATCTGGCTCTCCGCCACGCCCTACCTCGCCACACGGTATCCCAAAACCAGAGGCAAAGACAAATGGCTCGGAACTCCTGCCGATTTTTTGCTGGAAGATTTGAAACAAGAAACCGCCCGATGGTCTGCCACACACGGTATTCAACCCGACGCTATTGCCATTTCTCCCATCCTCGATGCCAACGGCGTATTTCGACTTCCCGCCCCTTCCAACC
This sequence comes from Chthoniobacter flavus, assembly GCA_020720945.1. Classification (GTDB taxonomy): domain Bacteria; phylum Verrucomicrobiota; class Verrucomicrobiia; order Chthoniobacterales; family DYNR01; genus DYNR01. The sequence goes on from DYNR01000020.1 coordinate 14,265, forward strand.
CGCAGGGCTCACCCCACCCAAACCGCCTGCTTCGCCCCCTGCAATTCCACCGCTTCCGACAAAAACGAGACGATGACGGAGGCAGACGGCTCTCCGGCTTTTTCCGCATCGAGTTTCCCGAACCCACCACGGGTCCCATTGCCCTCGGCCACTCCTCCCACTTCGGCCTCGGCCTCTTTACCCCAATTACCTTATGAACAAACTCCATTCACATCCCACTTCGCCCCGTTGCTTCTCGGCGGCCACTTCATCGCTATGAGCTGCCAATGGATATGGGTCCACTCCGACATACCGCCAAAATGCAAACTCGACCGCTGGACGAAACAGTCGCTGGTCGCCAAAGCCGAAGCCTTCATCGCAGACTTCTATCGCCCGACTTTCATTCAACCGCCACCCGCCGATCCCCAGTTCAACTACATCGTCGGTTTTTCCGCCCGCTGGTACGGCTCCTACCTCCTCTTCACCGCCAAATACGCCTGCCCCGGCCCCAATGCCCTCAGCCCCTCCTTCGAAACCCATTTCGCCCGCCTCGGCTACTTTGATCGCGATCGCTTCAACCTATGGACCCGCCGCCACAACGACCAGTGGATGGTTCTCGCCAGCGATCTCACACTCAATGATGCCTTCGCCGAAATGCGATCCAATCCCTGGTTTCATTTCTGATCCTCTCCACGCCGTCCTTTCCGTCATCAACCTCTTCACCCCCGTCCCATGAGCGATCTCTCACAACTTTCAGCCATTGACCAGGCCAACGAACCCCTCCTGCTCGCCCTCAAAGCCGCTTTGCCGGAACTCGAAGCCCTCCTTTGCCAAGATCCATTCCCACTTCGGCCTCGGCCTCTTTGTTCCTTTGCCTAGGAGTCTGTCGGACTTAGGGCGCATGAGCGAGGAAAATGCGGTTTGAGATG